>JAEUQQ010000440.1 GCA_016789685.1 Acidobacteriota bacterium
ACGATGGTGCATCACCGTGCCGACATAGACGGCCGACCGGCCCGGCGGTGGCGTTACCACGTGACACCAAGCCCACGGGCCACGGCCACGGCCGAGACGAGCCCGTCCTCGTGGAAGCCGTAGCGCAGATGCGCGCCGCAGTAGTAGGTGTGCCGCGTGCCGTTGAGCGCGGCGAGCGCCGGCTGCGCGGCGAGCGCCGGACCGTCGAGGATGGGGTGCGTGTAGTCCATCACCGCCAGCACCTCGCCGTCGAACGGCCGATCGTGGTTGAGCGTGACCGAGAACATCGTGCGACCCGCGTGACCCTGCAGGCGATTGAGCTGGTAGGTCAGCGACACGGGCCGCGACGAGTCGCAGCAGTCCGCGAGGTCCGCGTTCCAGGCCGACCAGGCGGCCTGGCGTCGCGGCAGCATGCTCGTCCCCGTGTGCAGCACGGTGGCGTTGTGCGAGTAGCGGAACGCGCCCAGCAACTTCCGCTCGGCGTCAGACGGGTCGCCGAGCAGGCCGAGTGCCTGGTCGGCGTGCGTGGCGATGACGACCGCATCGAACGCGCGCAGGTCGCCCGAGGCCAGCGTCACGTCGACGCCGCCTTCACGCCGCACGACACGCCTGACGCCCGTGCCGAGGCGCACCCGGCCGCCGAGGCGGTGCAGGATGGCCTGCACGTAGGTCTGGCTGCCGCCGCTCACCGTGCGCCATCGGGGATGGTCGGTTGCCGAGAGCATCCCGTGGTTGTGCATGAACTGCAGGATGGAACGCGCCGGGAACATCCGCATGTCGTCGAATGACGCCGACCAGATCGCGCCGGTCAGCGGCAGTACGAAGTGCCGTGCGAGCCCGGTGCCGTAGCCGCCCTCGTCGAGGAACTCGCCGAGCGACACGTCGCCGCCACGTGCACCAGCCAGGAAGGCCTGCCCCCGCCTGAAGAACCGCAGCATGTCGACGAGCATGCCCAGGTGACGCGGGTCGACGAGCCGTCGCGGCTGCGCGAAGAGCGTCGAAAGCGTGCGAGTCGAGTACTCGAGGTCGCAGCGACGGCACCGCACGCTGAACGACATGTCGGTCTCCTGCGACCGCACGCCGAGTTCGCCGAGCAACCGGATGAAGTTCGGGTAGGTCGCCGGATTGAACACCAGGAAGCCCGTGTCGAGTGACCAGGACTGGCCCTCGTGCGCGATCCGGTGCGTGTGCGCGTGGCCGCCCGCCCGTGTGTCGCGTTCGAACAACTCGACATCGTGCGCACGCGAAAGCAGGTGGGCGGCGCCGAGTCCGGCGATCCCCGAACCGATGATGGCGATCTTCACGCGAACACGACGCAGCGGGCTGTGAGAGAGTGGAAACGTTCGAGCATGTGCTCGGGAAAGACGCCTGGAGGGCGATGAAGGATCCTGGATTGGCAGGGGCGCGCGTGTGGCTCACGGGCGCGAGCAGCGGTATCGGCGAGGCCATGGTGCCGGTGCTGGTCGACGCCGGTGCGCGCGTCGCCATCAGTGCGCGCCGCACGGAACCCCTCGATGCTCTGGCGGCGACGCACCCTAACCGGGTAGTCGTCGTGCCCTGCGACGTCACCGACCGTGCAGCGGTGGCCGCCGCCGCGCGTGCAGTCATCGCCGAATTCGGCGGCCTCGACCTCGCCATCCTCAATGCCGGCGGCAGCGCGCCGTTCTCGGCCGCCCAGTTCTCGACCACACCGTTCACCCAGGTGTTCGGCCTCAACTACTTCGGCGTGCTGCACGCCGTCGAGGCCGTCCTGCCCACGATGCAGGCGCAGCGCTCGGGACACCTGGCAGTAATCTCGAGTGCATCGGCCTACAACCCGATGGCGTCGCTCACCGCGTACGGGGCGTCGAAGGCCGCCATCTCGTACACCATGGACGCCCTGCGCGACGAGCTGGCGCCGTGGCATATCGACGTCTCGGTGGTCTGCCCGGGCTTCATCCGGACCCCGTTGACCGCGCGCAACGGCCGGATGCCCTTCCTGCTCGAGCCGGACGAGGCCGCGCGCCGCATCGTCGAGGGCCTGGCTGCCCGTCGGCCCGAGGTGCACTTCCCGCGGCGGCTGACCTGGCCGCTCAAGCTCGTGCGGCGGCTGCCCGGCCCCTGGCGTCGGGCACTCCTGCGGCGCGTCGCTCCCCGCCGGACCATGCTGGACTGACCTGCCCGGGCGCACATTCCTGTTGACCGAAGGATTGCAGAGTGATATCACTTTGCAAGCAACGCACGCCTGGGTCAAAGGGGGCCCACACGATGATTCGCGAACGTCAGCTCTCCACGCTCAACGGGGGATTCGTCCTGCTCGTGCTTCTCGCCGCGACGGCACTGGCCACCTGGTGGCTCATCATCGGCATCAGGGCCGAGTCGCCGTTTGACGCCATCGGCGGTGGGCTCGCCCTCACGCTCCTCCTCTTCATGCTGGCGGGCCTGTTCGTGGTCAACCCGAACGAGGCCCAGGTCGTGCAGCTCTTCGGCAACTACGTGGGCACCGTGAAGTCGCCGGGCCTGCGCTGGGCCAACCCGTTCTATTCGAAGAAGAAGCTGTCACTGCGCGTGCGCAACTTCGAGAGCGGCCACCTCAAGGTCAACGACCTCGAGGGCAACCCCATCGAAATCGCGGCCGTGGTCGTGTGGCGGGTCGTCGAGACCGCCGAGGCGGTGTTCGAAGTCGACGACTACGAGCACTACGTCAAGGTCCAGAGCGAGTCGGCGCTGCGCAACCTCGCCACGAGCTACGCCTATGACGCACACGACGATCACACCCGTTCGTTGCGGGGCCACACGAACGATGTCGCCGAGCACCTCAAGCGCGAGATCCAGGAACGCCTCAACAAGGCCGGCGTCGAGGTGATCGAGGCGCGCATCTCGCACCTGGCCTATGCGCCAGAGATCGCCGCCGCGATGCTCCAGCGGCAGCAGGCCGGCGCGATCATCGCGGCACGGCAGCGCATCGTCGAGGGCGCGGTCGGGATGGTCGAAATGGCGCTGGCGATGCTCTCGAAGAAGGAGATCGTCACGCTCGACGAGGAGCGCAAGGCCGCGATGGTGAGCAACCTGCTCGTCGTCCTCTGCGGTGAGCGCGGCGCCCAGCCCATCGTCAATACCGGCACGATCTACCAGTAAGGCCGATGGCTCGCAAACCGTTCCTGCTGCGGATGGACCCCGAGGTGTTCGACGACCTGCAACGGTGGGCCGACGACGACCTGCGCAGCCTGAACGGCCAGATCGAGTACCTGCTGCGCGCGGCGCTGCGCGACCGGCGCCGCGGCCCCAGGCGCGAGCCGACGCGCACGACCGGGCCCGAACCCGACGAGGGCGCCTAGAACGCACGAGGGGCACGCCACCAGACGGTGACGTGCCCCTCGGCAGGTGCTCGACGGATGCGAATCCTAGCTTTCTTCTTCGAAGCCCTCTTCCTCTGACGGCAGGTAGCGGGTCGGTGGGCGCAGCGCCTCGCGGTAGTCGTACAGGGGCAGGTCGCGCACGTGCAGCGGCGACGGGCACCCGGCACTCTTTTCGTCGACGACGATCGTATAGGGTCGGCCTTCGGGCGCGTCGCGGAACACGACGCGACATCCGCACGCCAACCGAGCGTGTGTGAATCCTCGACTCATGACTGCCGGACCCTCCACGCCCGGGAACCCTGCACGCGTGGGACCGCAGGCCCCGCGCGCACTGCGGATCATACTACGGAACGCCGCAGCCCCCGGGAGGCGGTGACGGGCCGATGCCGAGCGCCTACATCAGCGCGCTGATCTCGCGCTCGAGCTGCGCTTCGCTCGCCAACCCCGCGTGCGTCTTGCAGATCCTGCCCTGCCGGTCGATCATCACCGTGATCGGCACGCCGTAGATTGGCCCGTAGGCGTCCTGCACGTCCTCGCGGCCAAGACCGACGAGCAACGGGTAGTTGATGCCGTACTTCTCGGCGAACGGCTTGAGGTTTTCGGCTGGATCATCGACCGACAGTCCGAGGAAGGCCACGCCCTGGTCGCGGTACTTGTCCTGGAGCTTCACGAACGACGGGATCTCGTACTTGCAGGGACCGCACCACGTCGCCCAGAAGTTGAGGAGGACGATCTTGCCCTTGTAGTCAGCCAGGCTGACATCGGCGCCGTTCATGTCCTTGAGGGTGAACGGCGGCGCCATCTTTCCGCTGGCGTCGCACACACCGCCCGCCGCCGGCGCGACCGATGCCGACTGTCCCTGCGCCGACACGCTGGGCATGCCGGTGCTCCGCGGCCAGAACGGCACTGACGCGAGGCCCAGGCCCAGGCACGCCGCCGCGACGAGAATCCACTTGCTCTTCATGATGGCTCCAGGACGTCTCCGCTCAGCGCGCGTGCGCCCGCATGAACTCCACGACACGGTCGGGCACAGCCGACGTGGCCCCCACCAGGGCATAGGTGCGTCCACCGTGCGTCCACGACCTCGTATCGACTCCCATTATGGGCAGGTTGGCCGCCAGCGCGTCAACCGTCGACGGGACGATGAAGAGCGACAGGCGATGCCCGCCGACCTCGTACAACACGTGCGCCATCTGCCCCTCGCCGGCGATGCAGCGGCGGAGCCCGATCAGCGTGACGCCGGCCGTGGCATCCGAGGGCGGCACGCTGACGTTCCAGCCGCGATCGGCACGCCACGAGGCTTCCAGGGCCTCGTGCGACACGCCCGCATGCCCGCCATCGATCAGCAGGCACTTGTAGTGATCGAGTGCGAGTTGCGCTGCAAACAGCCGGTCTCCCCCGAACGTGCCGACGACGAACACACCGCCGACTGCGAGGACCAGCGCGGCGGCCACTGACCAGCGGGCGACGGTCGTCGACCAGCGACGCCGCGACACCGGAGCGCCCTCGCCCCCGGCCGACGCGGCGGCCGTGGCCACGGGGAACGGCACCACCACGGCCGGCGACGCCCCGCGCACCTCGCGTGCGACCGCGGCGCGCAGTTCGGCAGGCGCCGTACCGCGCAGCGTCGCCGCGTGCTGCACGACCAGGGCGCGGGTCGCCTCCTGGGCGTCGATGTCGGCCGCGCAGGCGCGACATGTCGCGGCGTGCGCCGCGATCGCGGCGGCGACGCCGGGGGCGACTTCGCCATCGATCCACGCACCTGCCCGCTCACGGACGTCGTCACAACTCAGCACACTCATTCCTCCGCCTGCGTGGCGCCGCCCGGCCTCGTGGCCAGGCGGCTCGTCGCCAGGGCTTTCTGCAAGAGACGCCTGCCGCGGGCGATCCGTGACATGACGGTGCCGATGGGCACCTCGAGGATGCCGGCGATCTCGGCGTACGAGAACTCCTCGACATCGCGCAGCCAGACCGCCTGCCGGTACGCCTCGGGCAGGGCGTCGAGGGCGTTTCGGAGTTCGGCGGCCGTTGCGGCGCGTATCAGTTCGCCCTCGGGGGTCGGGGCGCTGGCGGCGGCCGGGGCCTGTTCGACGATCTCGCTGTCGATGTCGACGGGGCTGCGTCCCGCCCCGCGCCTCCCGTTCCTGAACGTGTTGTGCAGGATGGTGAAGAGCCAGCCCCGCAGGTTGGTCCCGGGCTCGAAGCGGTGGCCGAAGCGGAGGACCTTGACGAACGTGTCCTGCACCAGGTCCTGGGCGGCGTGCGCGTCGCGTGTCAGTCGCAGCGCGGCCGCGTGCAGGGCATCGAGGTACTGGACGGCCTCGACGTCGACGCTCGACGTGGCCGGCCGTTCCGCCCAGGGCGGCGGCATCGGAGGCTCAGGCATGCGACATGCGGGCATCCCAGGGGCCACGCGTTGTCGAACACCGCGTCGGCCGGGTGTATTCCCGCGACCGGAGTATACGTCACCGGCGGTTTACGTCCGCCGTCGCCAGGCGACGGGGCCTTGCACTCGAACGTGGACGATAGGTTGCCGCACCGCGGGTATTTATGGGGTTTTTTGGCGACGCGCTGCGGCGCAACCCTTGCAGCGCGTGCCGCAGCATTGTGTGAACCCATTGCGTTGCGAGGGCGGTCATAGAGCGAGTAACATGCCGGACCGACCCGGAGAATCGCTCTCGCATCGCGTTCCCGGCTACCTCGAGGTGAGGGTTATGAGCAGGTGGACACGGCGTGCGTCCATCGTGGCGTCGATTGCGCTGGCCGCAGTCGTGGTCGCGGGTGTGGCGGATGCGCAGACGTCTTTCGTTCCGTACTTCGGCAAGAATCGCGTGAAGTACGACAATTTCAAGTGGCAGATCTACACGACCGAACACTTCGAGATCTACTACTACCCTGACCTCGAACCGCACCTCGAGCGCGTGGCGAGCTACGCCGAGAGTGCGTACCAGCAAATCAGCTCAGACCTGAAGCACGACCTGGCGCACAAGGTGCCGATCGTGCTGTTCAAGACGCAGTCCGAGTTCCAGCAGCAGAACATCATCCAGGGCGACATTCCCGAAGGCGTGGCGGCCTTCGCGGAACCCTCGCGCGATCGGCTGGTGCTGCCGATCGACGAGCCGCCCGACCAGCTGTATCGCCTGATCACCCACGAGATGACGCACATCTTCGAGTTCGACATCATCCCGCGGTCGTTGATCCGGCGGAACGTGCCCTTGTGGGTCGACGAGGGCCTGGCCGACTTCATGGCGGGCATCTGGCGCCCGCTCGACCTGATGACCGTGCGCGACGTCGCCGTGGCCGATGCGGTCCCGAAGATGACCGACATGGAGGGCTACGGCTCGTTCACCAACGCGCGGATGGTCTACAACCTCGGGCACGCGGCCTTCGAGTTCATCGAGTCGAAGTGGGGCAAGGAGGGCATCCGGCAGTTCATGTTCTCGCTCCGCAAGAGCGTCATCGGCGGCGGCGAGAACGCCTACGAAGAGGCGTTCCGTGTCTCGCCCGAGGAGTTCGACGAGCAGTTCCAGAAGTACCTCAAGGACCGCTTCAAGGCGTTCCGCGACAAGGAGCGGCCCGCCGACTACGGCCGTGACCTCGCGCCGAAGCCCGAGAAAACGCGCTACACGGCCGTGTTGTCGATCGAGCCGTCGCCATCGGGCGACCTGATTGCGGCCGTCGCCGGCAACCGGCGCGACCAGGAGCTCGACGTCGTGCTGGTGTCGGCCAAAGACGGGCAGGTCGTGCGCAACCTCACGGGCGGTTTCGACAAGGACAAGGGGTTCGAGTACATCACGGTGCCTGGCGCCCGCTGGAACACGGTGCCCTGGATGTCGTGGGCCCCGGCCGGCGACCGGCTCGCCTACTTCGTGCGCACCGAGAAACACCGGACGCTGGTCGTCCAGAACGCCGTCACCGGCAAGATCGAAGACCGCGTCGAATTGCCCACGGTCGATGCGCCGGAATCGCCCGACATCTCGCCCAACGGACGCACGGTGGCGTTCTCGGCCCTGCAGGGCGCGGTCGGCGACATCTGGCTGCTCAACGTCGAGACGCGCGAGCTGACCAATGTCACCAAGGACGAGTTCGCCGACTACGCCCCGACGTGGTCGCCCGATGGCACGTACCTCATCTACCTGTCGCGCATCAGCGGCAACGACAAGCTGTTCCGCCTCGATCCCGCGACCGGCAAGCGCACGCAGCTCACGTTCGGCACGCACGACGATGGGGCCGGGCAGTTCCTCGACGAGAACACGATCGTGTTCTCATCGACGGCGACCGACCCGACCAAGCCGCTCGAGCCCGAGGTCGCGCGCAACGGCAACATCTACAACCTCTGGACGCTCAGCCTCAAGTCGGGCGAACTGCGGCAATACACCGACACGCTGACCGGCAACCTCTCGCCGGTCGTCCTGCGTGAAGGCAACACCTCGAAGGTCGCCTTCGTGACCTACTTCAAGGGCGACTACGGGTTGCACACGCTGGTGCCCAAGGACCCGGTCGCCACGGCCGCCTCCGAGGACTTCGGTGCGCCGGGTCCGGTCATCGACTTCCAGTCGCCGCTGTCGCACACGCTGGTCAAGGCCAACCAGAAGAAGAAGGGCCGCTTCGAGAAGCTGTTCCTCGACGGCCGGCCGCCCGTGGCCCTCGGCGTCACCAGCGGCGGCGACCTGTTCGGTGGCACGCAGGTCACGTTCTCGGACGTGCTCGGCGACCAGCAGTTCAACATCGTCGCGTCGTCGGTCTCGCAGTACCGGACGTTCTCGGGCTCGTACGTCAACCTCTCGGGCCGGCTGCAGTGGGCCGTGCAGGGCTTCTCGCAGACGCAGTTCTTCTACGGGCTCCAGACCGGCGGTCTGCTCGACTACGGCCTCGGGTTCCTCGATCGCGACGACGCCATCGCCACGCGGACCATGCGCGGCGGCAGCGTGTTCGGGATCTACCCGCTCAACCGCTACACGCGGCTCGAGATGTTCGGTGGCGTCTCGCACTACGACGAGAAGTACGACGATCCCGTCCTCGAGGAGTTGGCGCAGGACTACCAGCAGCAGGCCTATGGGCAGACCATCCTCCGCAACGGCACCGCCATGCCCCTGGGCGTCGCGCTGGTGCGCGAGACGACGGTCTTCAGGGAGTTCGGCCCGCTGGCGGGCGACACCATCCGCCTGTCGTACGAGGTCGCGCCCAAGATCAGCACCTGGCTGTCGAACCAGACGGTCGACCTCGACGCCCGCTACTACCTGCGCATCGCCGGCACGGGCGTGCTGGCCCTGCGCGGCAAGGGCTACAAGAGCTGGGGCCAGCAGCCCAACTTCTTCTTCTTTGGCGGCAACTCCGAACTGCGCGGGTACGAATACCTGGAGTTCGCCGGCAACGAGGGCTTCTTCGCGAACGCGGAGCTGCGCTTCCCGCTCGTGGAAGCGTTCCTGACGCCGATTGGCGTGCTCGGCGGCATCCGCGGCACGTTCTTCGCCAACATCGGCGGCGCCCGTTTCAAGGGACAGGACTTTTCGTTCTCGAGCAGCGGCGATGAGCAGTACACGCCGATCATCAACTACACCTTCGACCTGGCCTCCCAGTCGTTCCAGCCGGTCTACGGCCCGCCGCAGACCGTGTCGGGTTTCAGGCTGCGTGATGGTCGCGCGTCATATGGCGTCGGGCTGCAGACCTTCGCGCTCGGCTTCCCCATCCACTTCGACTGGGCCTGGCGCACGTTGTTCAACAAGGAATGGGAAGACCTGCTGTTTGCCTACGGCGGTGGCAGTTCGGCCTTCCGCAAGCCGACGTTCAAGGTCTGGATGGGTTTCGACTTCTAGGCCGACCCGTCGTGCCACCCGCGGCGCGACCACCTCTCGTTCCTGCCACCCGGGGCCCGGCATCGACGTCCGTCGGTGTCGGGCCTCGCGGCGTCTGGGCCGCGTGCCTGGCACGCGTGAGGCGCACGTTCCGTCGCAGGCCTCGCCGCGCCATTCGACGGCCGAGCGGGTCCGGCGGGGGCACCGGCGCTGACCTGGATGTGCTCCAGCGGCGCGTGATGCGTCGCGCGACCAGCGTCAGTTCGCGCTCGTCGCGAGCCTGACCTCGCTGCGGCGCAGGTCGATCGTGACGTCGTACTTGCTCAGGAACCGGTGCCCGACGATCCCGCCGAGATCGAAACCCAGCAAGATGCTCGGCGCGTCGAGGTTGAGCACGGGAACGGCGACGTTGTCGAGCGCGACGCGGTCGAACGCGACGTGAATCCCGGTGAGCAGGAAGGCGTCGGGGTCCCAGCCTGACGTGCCGTACACCTTGAGGCCGATGTGCCGCGGCGGCACGACCGCGATCGCATCGGCCGTCGAGCGGCTGATCGACAGCACTTCGCCCCCCGTGTCGATCACGAACGGCACCGACGTCTTGCCGTTCACGCTCCCCGTCACGGTGGCGAGGCGATGCAGGCGCATCGGCAGCACGAAGTCGGCGGCCGCGTCGGGCAGGTCGCGGGCCATCGTGAGGAGGCGACGCCGGTAGTCGATGCGCACCGAGAAGCCCATGGCGAGCGGCGAAAAGCTCTCGACTTCCTGCGTGGGCAGCCCCTGCAGCGGCGGGTTCTTGATGAGCGTGGGCACCTGGTCGATCACCAGGCTCCCGATCTGCAGGCGGTCCATCGTCCCGACCATCAGGCCGCGCAGGCCGACGCCGCCGACACCCGCCGACAACGTGTAGACGACGGGCTGCACCCCATAGCGCTGCGCGACGCGACGCGACACGACCGTCATTTCGGCGCCGGTATCGAGGATGAAGTCCATCTCGGCACGCCCGTTGACCCTGGCGGTCACGACAATCTTGTCCTTGCGCAGCCTGAAGGGCACGGTGTGGACCTTCTGGCCGGCATCGCCCCGAGCCGCCAGCGGCACCCGGTCGTCGAACGACTTCAGGAACCTGACCTGCTGGCGGGCCCAGGCGGCCATCTCGCTGTTGTCCTTGTTCGGCAGCAGGTTCGAGTAGTTGGTGTAGGCCAGGGCCGCTTCGGGATAACGGCGCTGCCGCTCGAGCACGAAGCCGAGCGTGTGGTGGAACTCGGGCTCCCGCGGCGCGAGGCCGACGGCACGGCGGGCGTGTTCGAGTGCCTCGTCTGGCCGGCCCCGCGAATCGAGGGCCCTGGCCATCCCGCTGATCGCACGCGCCTGGTTGGCGTCGGCGGCGAGCGCCGCCGCATAGGCCTGTTCCGCCGCGGCGAACTGGCCCGCCGACCAGCGGGTATCGCCCAGCAACGCCAGGACCTCGGCGTCATCAGGGGCGGTGTCGGCCAGTTCGGCGGCGGTGGTCCGGGCACGACGGAACTCGCCGCTCCGCAACAGCGACTTGACGAGCCCGCGGCCCATGGCCACCCGCAAGGGCCCGCTCGCCGAGGCGTAGGCGGCGTCGTAGGCGTCGATGGCGTCGCGGAACCGGCCGTCGCCGTACAGGAGGTCGGCCAACTGGGCCTTGACCAGCGACGCCGGATCATCGGCTGCAGCGAGCACCGACACCGCCCCCGCAACGGTCAGCACAGCCATCCATCCGCTCAGGCGACGCACGCGCATGCACGACTCCCCTCGCGTGCCGGGCACGCGTCGACGACGGGCGAAGCGGGACGAGCGACCGGCGTCGGCACAGGGACGCGCCGGACGACGACACCGCTCGCGTGCTCACGCGGCGATGCGCGCGTGGCCACGCATCGCCGAGATACCGGCGACGCGCGGCGTCACGCCGCACCAGCGGCCACGCGAGGCTCAGCGGGTGTAATGCTGAATCGGCAAGCCGTCGTACATTTCGTCGATGCGCAGAATCTGCGACGCGCGCGAGTAGCTGCCCAGCTCGTAGTCCTCGCTCATGACAAGGGCCTTGATCGGCTTGGTCGGGCACACCTCGCTGCACAGCCCGCAGAAGCTGCAGCGCGACAGGTTGAAATCGAAGTAGTCGAGAATCTTGATCTTCTGGCCAGGTTCGCGGTGGCCGCCGAGCGAGATCAGGTCGTCCGGGCACGCTTTGGCGCACTGGTCACAGACGATGCAGGTCTGGGCGCCGTTGGCGGGATCGACCTGCAGGCGCAGCACGCCGCGGAACCGCGGCGCGACGGGCCGCCGTTCGGCCGGGTACTGGAACGTGAACGCCGGCTTGGGCGTGTGGCGCAGCGTGAGCATCAACCCCTTGACGAGGTCGATGAGAAAGAACGACTTGACCCACTGAAACAGGCTGGCCATGGCTCGCTAACCCCGATCCTCGACGACCAGCGCCGTCCGCTGGCCAGGTCGCACGCGCTCGTGCCGCAACACGGCGGTTTCGCGCGAGATCTTGTCTTGCAGGCGCATCAGCCCGTAGAAGAGCGCCTCTGGACGGGGCGGACACCCGGCGATGTAGACATCCACCGGCACGATCTTGTCGACGCCCTGCACGACCGAGTAGGTCGGGAACGGGCCGCCCGCGTTCGAACAACTGCCCATCGAGATGACCCACTTGGGCTCGGCCATCTGGTCGTAGAGGCGCCGCAGGACGGGCGCCATCTTCTTGGTCACGGTGCCCGCGACGATCATGAGGTCGGCCTGCCGCGGTGACGCGCGGAAGACCTCGGCGCCGAAGCGCGCGATGTCGAAACGCGGGCCGCCTGCGGCCATCATCTCGATGGCGCAGCAGGCCAGCCCGAATCCCATGGGCCAGAGCGACGACTGCCGGGCCCAGGCGACCGCCTGGTCGACCGAGGTCGTGATGATGTTGTCGTCGAACTTGTGCTCGAGCAGGCCCATGGCGATGTCACTCCGCTACGACATTACTTCTGATAATACTCCGCGTTCCTGGGGATGAAGCCCTTCCACTTCTCGGGGACTTCGTCGAGCGCGAAGATGGCCTCGACGGGGCACGCCGGCACGCACGCGCCGCAGTCGATGCACTCGTCGGGATGGATGTAGAGCATCTCGGCCGCCTGGAACTCGGGCTCGTCCTTGCGCGGATGGATGCAGTCGACCGGACACACGTCGACACAAGCCGTGTCCTTGGTGCCGACGCAGGGTTCCGTGATGATGTACGCCACGTGTCGATCCTCCTCGATCGCAGTGTGGGGCTCGCGGGCGGTCCCTACGCCGTCACCGCAAGCGTGGCGGCCGGGAGGTGCCCGAGCCGCAGTGAAACAAGCCGTGCCAGGTCGAACGCCTGGCGATGTGCCCGTCCGACGAGGTCGCGCTCGTCGGCGGCGTGTGCAAAGAGCCCGATGCGCGCCACCTCGCGCCCCGAGTAGTCGCGCACCGGGGCGCAGGTGCAGGCCAGGATCGGGTTGGCCGTAGCGGCGCCGTCGCCGAGCCGCTGCACCAGGGGCTCGGGCTCGGCCGCGTCGGTGGCGGTCGTGAGCTTGAGGCAACTGAGGCGCCGCGGGGCGGCCGCACTCTCGCCGAAGTAGAGCGCGCAGTGCCCCGGCATCGGCCGCCCGTAGGTCGAGTGCATCGCAACCTCGTCAGGACCGGTGCTCCAGAAATACGTGACCTCGCCGCTGGCGGTCACGGCCACGAACGCCCGGGCCCCGGTCCTGACCACGTGTTCGCGCAAGACCGGGTAGGCGTGCAGCCGCAGTTCCGAGCGCCCCAGCAGCCTGAAGCTGATGTCGAGCATCTTGAGGCTCAGCGCGTAGCGGCTGGTCGCCTCGTCCTGGCGCACATACCCGCGACGCTTGAGCACGTTGAGCAGGCGGTGAACGGTCGGGGCCGGTTGCTTCATGGCGCGGGCGATGTCTGACACGCTCGCCCCGTCCGGCGTCGCCGAGAGCACTTCGCAGACCTCGAGGGCCTTCTCCAGCGAACTCTGCCGCTCATTCCGCATGTCGGAACGCCGTTCCACAACACAGAGCATATGGCGCATGGCGCACGGGATCAAGGTCAGGTTCGGTCCGATATCGGCCCGCAACAGGAAACGGCTGCGCTGGCGGTACCACCGGCACGACCTGCCCCGCGGACGGGGCAACGAGCCCGGCGGCTACTTCGCGACCGTCAGCGAGATATCGCCGCGCACGGCGTCCGCCGACAGGAGGGGTTGCGCCGTCCCGAACGTGCCTTCGCGAAAGCGGGGGCCGAAGCCCTGCCGCTCGGACAGCGGCAGGTCTGACGTGATGCCGCCGCTCAACGTCAGCAGCAGCACGCGCGCGTCCTTCGGTGCGCGCACCAGGCCGATGCGGATGGACCCGTTGAACGTCCGCAAGCGCAACAGGCCATCAGCGCGCAGGTCCGAGCGCTCGATCACGAGGTCGCCCGCGACGGTCTCGAGCCGTACGACCCCCGCGAGGTCCTCGGCCTGGATCGGCCCGCGCTCGATCCGCGCCTGGATCGACCCCCGGAGGCCCGACACGCCGATCCTGCCCTCGAACACGCTCACCTGCCTGACGGCGGTCACCAGTGGCACCAGCACGACGACGCGGGCCCTGAGGGTGGCGAGCTTCCCCCCATCGCGCTGCGTCACGTTCACGATCAGCGACTCCTCGGTGTCGGCGATGTCGACGGGAATCCGCGCCAGGCCGGCGACGTCGGGCGCCTCGCGCTCCACCTCGATGACGATGTCGGCACGGTCGGTCGCGCGGATCTCGATCTCGCCCACCGTCACCCGCACGTCGAGCGGCTTGAACGGAGGCATGATGCGCTTCGACTCGCGTTCGACGAGGGCGTCGGCACGCCCCGTCGTCGCGGCCATCACCGCCATGCACGCCACGACGACCCAGGTGCCTCGCATCGCGCGATTATAATCACCCGCAGCTCATGAACGGCGACGCTCGGTCCCCTGCACCGCCCGCCCGGCCCCGCACTGCGACGGCGGTCGCGGCGAGCTTGGCGCTAGCCGTGGGCCTGGCCGCTGCGCCGGTGGCCGCGCAACCCGAGTGGCGAGTACCGCCGCTGCTCGACGGACGCCTGCTCGTCGGCGGCGACGTGAGCGCGACGATGGGCTCGCGCGACCGCGGGTTCTACAACCACACCGACTACGACATTTCGCTGCTGCGATACGTCAGCGTCCAGTTCGACGCGGAGTGGCGCGTCGGCGACCGTGCCTCGATCGTGGGACAGATCAGGAGCGAGAACGACCACGGCGTGCACGCGTCGGCGTGGCTCGTGCGGTTGCGCCCGATGGCGCGCGTGCCGTTGACGTTCGAAGCGGGCCGGCTTCCCCACGTGTTCGGTCAGGCCACGAATCGTCGTTACGGGAGCGACAACCCGCTGATCGGCCTTCCGCTCGGATACCAGTACCTCACGTCGCTCCGGGCGGATTCCGTGGCACTGTCGGCCGACGCCCTGCTGCGTTCGCGCGGGCGCGGGTGGCTGTTGTCGTATCCGCAGGGACTCGGGTCGCCAGACGACGCGGCCGGCGTGCCGATCGTGGCGGCCCTGCGCTGGGACACGGGCGTTAAGGCCACCTGGGACGCCGGCGGCATCGTCGAAGCGTCACTGGCGCTCACGGTGGGTTCGCTGTCGCAGCCACGCGTGGATGACGACAACGGTGGGCGCCAGGTCGCCGCGCGCGTCGTGGCCAGGCCCGCGGCGGCGCTCGCCATCGGCATGTCGGCCGCCAGGGGCGCCTACCTGGCCGACGTGGCACGCACCGCGGTCGCCGGCTACACGGGCTCCGCGCGGCGCGACTGGTACCAGTCGGCCGTGGGCGCCGATGTCGAATGGTCGCTCGGACATTGGCTGGCACGCGCAGAAGTCCTGACATCGCGCTGGCGCACACCGCGCCTGGCCCGGCCGCTGTTGCCGGATCATCTTGACGCCACGTCGGGCATGGTCGAGGCCCGGTACCGCGTTCATCCCCGCGCGTGGCTTGCTGGCAGAGCCGAGCACCTGTGGTTCTCGCGCATCACGGGCACGGTCTTCGGCGGTGAGGCGACCACGTGGGACGCGCCCGTGACGCGCGTCGAAGCTGGCATCGGCCTCCTGCTCACCCGGCAGCTCGTGCTGAAGTCGTCGTATCAGCACGCGTGGCGCGACGCCGGACGGGTCCGCAGTCCCCACCTCGGGGCCGCGCAACTGTCGTTCTGGTTCTGAGGATGGGGTCGATGGCACGAGCGCGAGGGGCCGGAGCCGCGAGTGCGGCGCTCGTGGCCTGCCTGGCGGCCTCACCTGGCGTGTTGGCCCAGGCACGCACGGGGGCGATTCGCGGCCGGGTGGATGCCGGCGAACTCGGCGCGGCGCACGCGCACCGGCCGGCCGTGGTCGATCGCGCGCGCCCGGTCGCGCCGACTGACGAACGCCGCCGCGCCGTGGTGTATCTCGAGACCGCGCCGCGTGGCGCCTTCGACGATGTCGGCCCGCGGCGGGCGCGGCTCGACCAGCGCAACGAGATGTTCGTGCCACACGTGATCGCGATCCAGGTCGGGACGACGGTCGACTTCCCGAACAACGACCGCACGTACCACAACGTGTTCTCGCTCTCGCGCGTGAAGTCGTTCGACCTGGGCCGCTATGCGGCAGGGCGCTCGAAATCGGTGACCTTCGACCGTCCGGGGATCGTGCGGGTGTTCTGCGACATCCACTCGCACATGAACGCGTGGATCCTCGTCTTCGCGCACCCATTCTTCGCGGTCACGGATGCCGACGGGCGGTTTCGCATCGAGGGCATCCCGCCTGGCACCTACACGGTGGCCATCTGGAACGAGGCCGCCACCGCCGAGTCGCGCACCGTGGTCGTCTCGGCCGGCAGCGAGGCCGATGTCGGCTTCACCCTCGGGCGCAAGGTGCCATGAACCGCGTCTTCGGCTCGCTGACCAACCGTATCTTCCTCGCGGCGGCGTTGCTCGCCGTCGCCACTATCGGCGTCGCGGTCTTCGTCGTCAACACGGTGGTCACGCGGCAGGCCGAGCGCGAACTGACGACCGAACTCAACGACACGAGCACACTGGTCGAGCAGTTCCAGGTGCTCAGCGAGACGCAGTTGCAGCAGCAGGCGCGGCTGATCGCCGACCTGCCGAAGTTCAAGGCCGCCCTCGCCGTCAATCACGGCCCGACGCTCGAGCCGCTGGTGGTCGACTACCGCCAGCAGCTCGGGGCGGCGGCGGTGGTGGTGTCAGATCCGCGCGGCACCATCCTCGCGCGCGCGGGCCTCGACGCACGCACCGCGACGGCGCTGGTCTCGCTGCCCGCGGCCGTGCGCGCGCGCGACGGAGCCGAAGGGTCCGGCTTCCTTGCGCGAGGCGACGCCGTCTACTTCGTGGTCACGGCGCCTGTCTGGATCGATCCCAGTCAGCCGGAGTTGCTCGGCACCTTGAGTGTGGCGGCCGCGCTCGACGTCGCGCTCGCCGCGCGCCTGCGCGCCTTCACGGGCAGCGACCTCGCGTTCACGTGGGAGGGCAAGGTGCGAGCCACGACGCGCCCCGCCGCCGAGGCCGAGGCGCTCGACGCGTGGCTCCTGCACCAGGCCACGCCCACGGTCAGCCTCGGCGCCGAGGAGTTCATGGTGCGCGTGATGCCGTTGCATGCGGCGGCCACCGCCACCGCTGGCGCGGGCACCGTCCCGGGCGTCGTGCTGCTCCGCTCGCGCACCGAGCACCTGCGCTTCCTGGCCACGCTGCATCGGGCGCTGGCGGCGACGGCCATGGCCGCCGTCCTGCTCGCCACGGTGCTCTCGTACGTCGTCGCGCGCACGATCACCAGGCCGATCCGCGCGGTCACCGCCGCGATGCTCGAACTCGAGGCCACCGGGACGCCGGCGCCGCCGGCGCTGCCGCCGACCTCGCCGTTCGACGATGAGGATGCCCGCGGGCTGGCCCAGACGTTCACGTCGATGACGACGGCCATCGCCCGCTTCCAGCGCGAGGCCACGCAGCGCGAACGGCTCTCGTCGCTCGGGCGCCTGTCGACGGTGATCGCGCACGAAATCCGCAACCCCCTGATGATCATCAAGACGGCGTTGCGTTCGCTGCGCCGCCGCGTGCCGGCCGACGACGCCGCAACGACGGCGATTGCCGACATCGACGAAGAAGTCGCGCGCCTCAACCGGCTCGTGAACGACGTCCTCGACTTCGCGAAGCCGATCCGCTTCGAGATCGCGCCCGCCGATCTCGGTGCCATCTGCGAAGGCGCGGCGCTGGCCGCGATGGCCGACGGCGCACCGCCGCGGGTCGAGGTACGCCTGCCAGCGCGCGGCGTCACGATCGACACCGACGCCGAACGGCTGCGCGCGGCCCTGGTCAACTTGCTGGCCAACGCGCGCCAGTCGGTCGTGGCGGGCGCGGCGACGGCCGGCGCGGCCGACCTGCCCGCCGTCGTGCTCGAGGCGTGCGCCGGTGATAGCCCGCAGGTCGGCATCGTGGTGAGCGATCGGGGCGCGGGCATCGCACCGGGCGACCTGCCACGCATCTTCGATCCCTTTTTCACGACCAGGCGTACGGGGACCGGCCTGGGTCTTGCAATCGTTCGCAACGTCATCGAAGGGCTCGGTGGGCGCATCACCATCGACAGCCGCGTGTCCGAGGGCACGACGGTGACACTGGCGCTGCCCAGGCACGCCGCCGATGCGGCCTCCACGGGACTCGAATGAACACCATCCTGCTCGTCGACGACGAACCGAAAATCCGGCAACAACTGCAACGTGCCCTCGCGGATGAAGACTTCGAGGTGCTGGCGGTGGCGAGCGCGCTCGACGCACGGGCCCTGGTCGCCGAGCGGTTGTTCGACATCCTGGTCGTCGACAACCTGATGCCCGGCATGACGGGCCTCGAGTTGATCCGCGAACTGGCGCAGACGACGGCCGAGGGCGAGCGGCCGCAGATCATCATGATGACCGCCCATGCCTCGGTCGAGAGCGCGATCGAGGCGATGCGGCACGGGGCCTTCGACTACCTGCAGAAGCCATTCGAGGTCGACGAACTGATCGTCGTCGTGCGCCGGGCCCTGGCGCACGCCGCGCTCCGCAGCCAGCATCACTACCTGCTCCACGAACGCGACGAGGAGTTCCACCACTACGGCATCGTCGGGCGCAGCCGCCAGGTGCAGGAGATGATCCGGACGGCAGAACTCGTGGCCGCCTCGAAGAGCACCGTGCTGATCACCGGCGAAACCGGCACGGGCAAGGAACTGCTGGCGCGGGCCATCCACGACCGCAGCGCACAGCGCGATCGCCCGCTCATCAAGGTCAACTGCGCTGCCATTCCAGAGACGCTGCTCGAATCCGAGCTCTTCGGGCACGTGCGCGGCGCGTTCACGGGCGCCGTCCAGAACAAGAAGGGCAAGTTCGCGCTGGCCGATGGCAGCAGCATCTTCCTCGATGAGATCGGGACGATGAGCCTCACGCTCCAGGCCAAGCTGCTGCGGGTCCTGCAGGAACGCGAGGTCGAACCCCTCGGCTCGGATCGCCCGCAGCGGGTCGACGTCCGGGTGATTGCGGCAACCAACCGCAACCTGCCGCAAATGGTCGCCGAGGGGAAGTTCCTCGACGACCTCTTCTTCAGGCTCAACGTGATCCCCATCGTCCTGCCGCCGCTGCGCGAGCGGAAGGAGGACATCAAGGGCCTGGTCGAGCACTTCGTCAAGAAGCACGCGCAGCGGGCAGGCCGGACGTTCGAGCGGATCGACGAGAAGTTCCTCGAGAGCCTGTCTGACTACAGCTGGCCCGGGAACATCCGCGAACTCGAAAACACGATCGAGCGCGCGGTCGTGCTGTCGACGGGATCGGTGCTCTCGCCCCGCCTGGTACCCGCGCTGGAGCCGGCGACACCGGCGACGCCACAGCTGCCCAGCCTCAACCTCCGGCAGAATCTCGACTGGGCCGAACGCGAGACCGTTCGGCGGGCGCTCGACCAGTCGGGCGGCATCAAGAAGGACGCGGCCGAGGCCATGGGCATCTCGCAGCGGGCCCTGAGCTACTACCTGTCGAAGCACCGCCTCGAGGGCGGAGGGGCCTAGCCCATCGTTTACGCCGCAGGTAACGACTTACGGCGCCGGTAAACGTCGCGGCGGCGCGCCCCGTCGAGCGGCCTGAATTCACGTGGGATTCACGATCCCGGGTCCGGCATCGCCCTTGCCACACCTTCTCGCAGGCATTTCCCCGGCGAGGAGAGAACGGCGTGAGCGAACGACAAAGGCACCGAATGATCTGGGCGCAGCGTCTTGCGGCCCTGACCCTGGCATTGAGCACCATGACCGCCGCAGGCTGCGACGAGACGCTGTCGAAGATAGCGGGCCCCACACCGACGCTCGAACCCACGTTCTCGAGCATCCGCACGAACATCATCGAGGCACAGGACTCGGCGGGCCGGCGCGCCTGCGTGCAGTGCCACACGAACGTCGGCCGCACGCCGGCGGCAGGCCTGAACCTCCTCGTCGATCCGTATGCGGCCATGGTCAACGTCCCGAGCCGCAACAAGCCGGGCGCGATCATCGTCGTGCCGGGCGATCCCGACGGCAGCTACCTGTACCAGAAGCTGATCGGCGCGCCGGGCATCGTCGGCCTCCGGATGCCGCTCGTGCCGCCACACCTGACCGAGGGCCAACTCCTGATTGTGCGTCGCTGGATCCAGAACGGCGCGAAGAACGACTAGTGCGCCAGATGGCGTAACGGAGACAGCATCCATGACGCGACACACGTTCACGGCCGCCCTCGTGCTGGGCGCATTGACCGTTCATTCACTGGCGGCGGCCCAGGCCCCGCCTCCTCCTGCTCCTACTGAAGCTGGCGCGCCGGCCGCGGCCACCGACGCGACCGGGGTCGCCGTCGTTCAGGACGCCATCGACGACGCGGTCCTCAATCCTGCGCAGCCCGACTTCACGCTCGTGGGGCTGCCGACGACGCTGCGGCTGCCGCGCGGGGCGTGGTCGTTCCGCGTCACGCACCGGTTCGCCCGCCCGTTGGGCCAGGGGACGTTCGGCAACCTGGCCGAGGATCTGTTCGGCCTCGACTCCGGCGGCCTGGTCGGCCTCGAACTGCGCTACGGGGTGCTGCCGGGCCTGCAGGTGGGCATCCACCGCACGAGCGATCGCACGATCCAGTTCTTCACCCAGTTCAACGCCATCCGCCAGCGCGAGGGGCGGCCGTTTGCCGTCGATGCGTTCGCGTCGGCCGAGGGCACGAACAACTTCAAGGGCAGTGACCCGAACACGCCGACCGGCGAAGGCATCCGGTCGCCGGCTGTCGGGGCCATCGTCTCGACCACCGTCGGGCGTCGCGCCGCCTTCTACGCGATGCCGGTGTGGGTGAACAACACCAACGACCTGCCCGAGGAACTCGCCGACGACAACAGCACGTTCGCGCTGGGACTCGGCACACGCCTGCGCGTGTCGTCGACGCTGTACCTGGTGGCCGAGGTCATGCCGCGGCTGTCGGGGTACGACCCGGGCGCGAAGCACGCCTCGTTCGCGGTCGAAGCGCGCAAGGGCGGCCACGCGTTCCAGATCAACGTCTCGAACGGATTTGGCACCACCCTGGCGCAACTGGCGCGCGGCGGGTCGGAAGACGACTGGTACATCGGCTTCAACATCTCGCGGAAGTTCTTCTGAGACCTCGCGCTGTCGGCGCAGGCCTGCCACGGGCTTGACAGTGGCAGCGCTTGCGCCGACAGTGTGTGCAGCCAGCTTCAGCGGGCTTTCGAGGTAGAGGGATGAGGACGAAACTGCTCGTGTGCGCGGCGGTGGCGCTGACCGGGGCGATCGCCTGCGGCGGTGGAGGCGGTTCGGCCCCGACACAACCGTCGAACAATGGCGGCGGTGGCACCGCCGGCGGCGGCACGAGTGGCGGGTCGTCGACCACGAACCGCATCACGATCACGGCCACCGGCGTCGACACCAGGGCGCTGACGATCAAGGTCGGCGAGCGGATCACGGTCACCAACAGCGACTCCCGGGCGCACGAGTTCTCGTCGGATCCCCATCCGGAGCACACCAACTGCCCGGAGTTGAACCAGATCGGGTTCATCCAGCCGAACCAGACGAAGGAATCTGGCAACTTCGTCACGGCCAAGGCCTGCGGATTCCACGACCACAACCAGCCGAGCAACGCGTCGTTGCAGGGGCGCGTGACGATCGCGCCGTAGTCCTGTCGATCGTCCTGCGCCGGCCGGCCTATGCGTCCGCTGGCGGCGGCATCGCCGCGACGAGTTCGTCGAGCACGCCGAGCGCCAGTTCGATCTCGTCGACCGACGTGTAGTAGTGCGGCGCCATGCGGATCCCAGCGCCAGGCCGATAGTCGACGATCACTTCGCGGGCGATGAGCGCCCGGGCAATCGACTCCCCGTTGGGCAAGTCAATCGTGACGGTACCGCCGCGGGCGGCGTCGGCCCTCGGCGTCCGCACGCGCCACCCCCGCGCGTCGGCGTGGTCCATCACGCGGCGTGTCAGCGCGAGCGAGTGCGCGCGGATGCGGTCGAGGCCAACCTCGTGCACCAGCCGGTAGCCGGCGCGCGCAGAGTAGAACGTCGGCACGTTCGGGGTCCCGCTCTGAAACCGCTCGAGGCCATCGGCGTACTCGATTGCACCGACGGCGAAGTCGAACGGGCGCCGGTGCGCCGCCCATCCGACGAGTGCGGGCTCGAGCCGCGGAACCAGGTCGGGCCTGACGTAGAGGTAGCCAGCGCCGGGCCCGCCACACAACCACTTCACCGATCCGCCGACCGCGAAGTCGGCCTCGAGTGCGCCGAGCGCCAGCGGAATCGTGCCCGCCGCCTGGTAGGCGTCGGCCACCACGCGGGCCCCGACGCTGTGCGCCTTGTCGATGATGGCCCTGGCATCCTGGATGGCCGACGATCGGAACAGCACGTACGAGAACGGCACGAGGACCGTTCGTTCGTCGATGGCGTCGAGCAGGGCCTCGGTCGCCGGGTGGATGCCGTCGGGCGATTCGACAACCACGATCTCGGCGCCGTACTTCCGCCAGTTCTCGAACAGGTACAGGTTCGACGGGAACTCGACGTCGCTGACGACGATGCGGTTGCGGGTGCCGGAAAAATCGCAGGCCGACAGGATGATGCCCAGGGCCACCGCGACGTTCTGGTGCATCGAAATCGTCCCTGGCCCCACGCCGAGAATCGGGGCGAGCAGGTCGCCGGTCTCGCGTCCCATGTCCCACCAGCCCTCGTGCCACGCGCGGACGCCGCGCGTCGCCCAGGCCTCGCAGAACGCGCGGACGTCGTCGTACACCGCGCGCGGCATCGCGCCGAGCGAGTGGCTCACGAGGTACGTCGTGTGCTCGAGGATCGGGAACTCCGTGCGGTACGACGCGAGGCTGCGCTCTGTCATGGGTGGGTGTCCACGTCGTGCGGCCGTCAGTTGTCGGTGCGCACGTACTCGAAGTCGATCGGCTGGCGATTGATGCCGCGCAGCGGTGGAGCGATCCAGTTGGCGAACTTCCCCGGCTCCCAGACCGGGCTCGCCATCAGGCTCGCCAGGTAGGCCCGGTCGTCGTCGGTTGGCAGCCACTCGTGCCGGTGGGCGGCCCACTGTTCAGCGGTCAGGGGCTGCCCCTGCGGATCGAAATGATACGGCGCATAGATGCCGATCTTCCGGTTGAACCGCCGTGACGGGGCAAACAGGCGCTCGCCGACGCCGTTCTTCTCGAGGATCCGGTTCCAGCGCGCGATGCCGGCTTCGCAGTCGCCGATGTACCAGTCGCGCAGGACCTCGTTCATCGCGTTGCGCAGGGGCACCGTTCGCGTGTCGAAGCCGCCGGCGTCGAACGCCGTGACCTGGTACGACTGGTGAAGTGCCCGGTGCTCGTCGAAGGTGTCTTCGCGCGCCCGGCCCTTGAGGCCGTTGCCGAAGTAGGTCGCAGCATTGCTCGAGACCTCGCTGCCGTGCAGGTCGACGCTCTCGCTGAACCAGTGGTTGAGGTGCCGCTGGATCATCGGCAGGTCGATGCCGCCGACCCGGCGGACGTCGCCCGACAGCCCGGCACCGTGGCTCTTCATGAGTTCGCACGTCCGCTGCAGGATCCGCGAAATCCCGCTCTCGCCGACGAACAGGTGGTGGGCCTCCTCGGTGAGCATGAACCGCGTCGTGCGCGACAGCGGATCGAGCGCGCTCTCAGACAGCGACATGAGCTGCGACTTCCCGTCGCGATCGGTGAACATCGCGAACATGAAGAAGTCGAGCCAGTTGTCGATCGGCGAATTGAAGGCTTCCAGCATGCGCGGCTTGTCGGCATCACCGCTGCTGCGATCGAGCATCTCCTCGGCTTCGTCGCGGCCGTCGCGCCCGAAGTACGTGTGCAGCAGGTAGACCATCGCCCACAGGTGCCGGCCCTCCTCGACGTTGACCTGGAAGAGGTTGCGCAGATCGTAGAGGCTCGGGCACGACTTGCCCAGCAACCGCTGCTGCTCGACGCTGGCCGGCTCGGTGTCGCCCTGCAGCACGATGAGCCGCTTGAGCGGCTGCCTGAACTCGCCGGGCACCTCCTGCCACACCCTGGTGCCGAAGAAGTCGCCGAAGCCGATGGTGCGGTCCTGCACGGGATTCGCGAGAAAGATGCCCCAGCCGTACTCGGGCATCTTGACGTAGTCGTAGTGACACCAGCCGTCGGCGTCGACGCTGATGGCCGTGCGCAGGTAGACCTGGTGGTAGTGCTGGAAGCCCTGCGGCCCCATCTCGTGCCACCAGTCGAGATACCGCGGCTGCCAGTGCTCGAGCGCGCGCTGCAGCCGCTTGTTGCAGTGGAGGTCGACGTTGTTCGGGATCCGTTCGGACGAGATCATGTCGGTGCCTGCCGGTCGTCGAAGTCCAGGGAGAGGGACACCCGCGTGCCCCGCGGCCGCGCCCGCGTCAGGTGCGCGTGTAGTCGAACTCCGCCCGGCCGCTCGCGTTACCGAACGCGCGCAGCGCGCCACGCTCGCCCACCGCGTTGGGCCGCTGGAAGATCCAGTTCTGCCACGCCGTGAGGCGGCCGAAGATCTTCGTCTCGATCGTCTCGGGCCCAGCAAAGCGCAGGTTGGCCTCGAGGCCCGTCAGGGCATCGGGCGACATCGCCGCGCGCGCCTCGATCGCCAGCCGCACTTCGTCGTCCCAGTCGATCTCGTCGGGCGCGAACGTCACCAGCCCCGCATCCATCGCCGACAGCGGGTCGAACGGCTCACGCTCCTCGGCGAGGTCGGCGACCAGTTGCGGCTCGCCGAGAAAGCGCGTGTCGAGCCGCGTCAGGCCATTGCTCATCGGCAGTGGCCCGAAGTTGAGCGGCGACAGGGCCACCGTCGTCGGGCGCGTCTCGTCGTCGAGCATGTAGATGCGATCGGACGCCAGCGCCAGTTCGAAGAGACACCCCGCGAAGCACGACCCAGGTTCGACCAGCGCAATGAAGCTCTTCGCGGTGAGATCCAGGCGCTTGAGCGTGCGCTTCATGAAATGCAGGATCTCTCGGACGAGCCAATCTCCGGCCAGCGATGCCAGCGTCGCATCGACCGCCCTGACCGCGTCGCCGTCGCCGGCGGTCCGCACGACGACCGTGCCAATCAACGGCTCGTTGAGGCGCAGGTGCAGCAGCATCGCGTCGAGCTCACGAAACGCACGCAGCGCCCAGAACTGGTCACCGGCCGCGTGGATGGCGTCGGCGGTCTGTGGCTGCACGCCCGACGGTCCCGCGACCGTCAGGTGCGCCACACGCGCCTGGCGCTCGACGCGCAGCGACACCAGCGCACCATCGGCGCCATCGGCGCCGTAACGGATCCCGAGCGGCCCCAGCACGATGCCCGTCGCCCCGTCAGGGCGGTCAGACGCTGCCGCCAGGTCGCGGGCACGGGCCTGCACCGTCTCGTCGAAGCGGCTTCGGGCCACCGCGCGGTCGACCAGGCGCCACTGCACGGCGCGCTTGCCGCGCACCCCTTCGACCAGCGTGCTGAACACGTCCGCGAGGTCACGGCGCACCCGCCGCTTGTCGACGACCCGCGTCAACCCGCCGGTGCCCGGCAGCACGCCGAGCAGCGGCGCCTCGGGCAGGCTCACCGACGCCGCCCCGTCGTCGACGAGGAAGATCTCGTCGCAGGCCAGTGCCAGTTCGTAGCCGCCGCCGGCGCAGATGCCGTTCACTGCCGCCAGGAACCTGAGGCCGGAGTGCCGCGAGGCGTCTTCGATGCCATTGCGCGTTTCGTTGGTGAACTTGCAGAAGTTGACCTTGTGCCCGTGCGACGAGCCGGCGAGCATGAAGATGTTCGCGCCGGCGCAGAAGACGCGGTCCTTGCCACTGCGGACGATGACGACGCGGACCTCGGGATGCTCGAACCGGAGGCGCTCGACCGCATCGGCGAGTTCGATGTCGACCGCCAGGTCGTAGGAGTTGAGCTTCAGCCGGTAGTCGTCGCGCAGGCCCGCGTCTTCGGTCACATCCATGGTGAGCGTGGCCACCTGGCCGTCGCACGACAGACGCCAATGCCGGTAGCGATCCGGGTGCGTCTCGCACCGGATCGGTGGCGCCACGATTGATTGTTCCATTACCGGCGATTATCCCTGCCCCCCCTGGGGCGGTCAATTGGGGGGACTACGGAAGTGCCGGCGGTTGCCCGATAAGGGGAGCGTCATGGCTTGGGATCCCTCGAAACCAGACCGTCGCACCGGGTACGACCGCCGGGGCTACCAGCGCGGCGGGCGCAGACAGACCGACTGGCCAACCGACGTCGGACAGCTCTCGTGCCCGTCGTGCCTGTCGAAGGAAATCAAGTTCATCGATGCCACGCCCTCGACGTACTTCTGGCAGTGCCATCGATGCCGCCACACCTGGGATACCGCGCGGACCTGATCCGCACCGGAATCGCGCACTGCGGCATCCCCGGCACCACAACACGACAGCCCGGGCACGGCTCCCCGGGCTCGATGTCGTCTACGGCAACAGCGTCAGCCGTGCCGTCACGGCGGCGTCTACCGCCCCGCGCGAGTATGGCAGCGGCACATAGCGCACCGCCTGCCACGACGCCAGCATGTCGGCGACGTGCGGTGACCCCACCTGGCCGCTCTGCCCGAGCGTGACGACGGCTTCCGACCGGTCGAAATCGGCGAGATCGAGCACCTGCCGGTACGACGACACCACCGTTTGCGATTCCGACCGCATCACCGGCGTAATCGTGGTGGAGTTCCCGCCGAACTCGGCGCGGTGGCTGAACCAGCGCCGGAGCAACCAGTGCGCGTCGAACGGCACGTGTGGGAATCCGACCTCGTTGAGCGTTCCCCAGCGCCAGGCGTCCTCGTTCGTCGTCCCGGTCCGTACATCCAGAGACGCGAGCGCCGCCCCGAGGGCTGTCGCCATCACCGACTCGCAAGACTCTCGATCGGGAGTCCGCCGATCGTCGCACCAGGCGTCCTCGGTGCGCATCACGATCCCGTGGATTGCCTTGGTCGGCCAATGCGGAAGCCCGGCCCACTCCTTCCACAAGGGGTCGCCGAGGTCGTCCCTGAACAGGCCTTCGACCAGCGCGTCGTACCAGGCCATGTAGATCGCCGCTGACGACGAGTCGCGTGCAAGCGTCCCGTCCCAGGCCTTGAGGCGGGCGATCGCCGCCAGGTGCCGCGGGTCGGTCGTCACCGTCCGCAGCATCCAGGGCAGCAGGACCTTGACCTGCGCCGACCGCACGTCGGCGTGCATCGCCTTGATGTCGTCCGGGCCCAGCGTGGGCTTCGCCTCGATCAGCTCGGTGATGCGGGCAGCGCGGTAGCCGGGCTCGAAGTTGGTGCTGATCACGTGCCGTGAGCCGTCGGGCAGGGCCTGGTTGTTGGCCGTGACCACGAAGCCCCGCGTCGGGTCGGCAATGCGGGGCATCTCCGACAGCGGCACGTAGCCGCGCCATTCGTGTTCGCGCGTCCAGCCAGGCACCGGCAGCGTGCCATCGCCGGTCGGCCGGATCGGCAGCGCCCCGTACGCCATGTAGCCGATGTGCCCGTCGACGTCGGCGTACACCCAGTTCTGGATGGGCGCGTGGTACGACGCCATGGCCGCCTCGAACTCGCGCCAGTTCTGCGCCAGGTTCACGCCCCGGAAGGCTGCAAAGGTCGTGTCGCGGTCGTCGAGCGCCGTCCAGCGCAATGCCAGCGCCTCGGTCGCCCCCTTCGTGATGTCGGTGACGATCGGGCCGTGGCGGGTGCTCCGGACGGCGATGACGACGTCGGGGGCCCCCTTGACCTTGATCGTCTCGTAGGCGACCGACATCGGTTCCCACGCGCCGTCGTACTCGGCCGCGCCCTCGGCGTTGAGCCGCTCGATGTAGAGATCCTGCACGTCGGCCATGAGGTTCGTCACGCCCCAGGCGATGCGCTGGTTGTGGCCGATCACGACCCCGGGCACGCCCGGCAGCGTCGCGCCGATCGCGTTGAGCGGGCCGCCCTCGACGTGCGCCAGGTACCAGACGGCGGGCGACCGCGTGCCGAGGTGCGGGTCGTTGGCCAGCAACGGCTTCCCCGTCGTCGACCGCGCCCCGGAGACCACCCAGTTGTTGCTCGCGCCGAGGGCGTCGAGGGCGTACGGCGACGCCGGCACCAGCGGCGCGGCGCGGGCAATCGCGTCGAGGACGCCGGCTCCGATCACGCGGGCATCGGCAGCCGGCGCCTGCGGGGGCGTGGAGGGCGTCAGCCCCTCGGGGAGGATCACCGGGCCTCCCGCGGTGTAGGCGGGCATCAGTGCCCGGGCACCGTCCAGCCCGACGCGACCCGCGATGCGGGCGCGCAGCACTTCGTCGCGATAGTTCGTCGACAGGTTGAGCGCCATCACCTTCGACCAGGCGAGGGCGTCCTCTGCGGTATACGGCGCTGGGGCCGTTGCGAGCAGGGCGTATTCGACGGGCAGGCCGCGCCCGGCATGGCTCGAGATGAACGCATTCACGCCGCGCACGTAGGCATCGAGATACGCGCGCGACTCCGCGGGCAACGACTGCATGCCGGTGGCCGCGGCGCGGTAGAGGCCCAGCGTGCGGAACAGGCGATCTGTCTCGACGGCCGCCGGCCCGAGGAGTTCGGCCAGGCGCCCGGCCGCGAGCCGGCGCTGGAACTCGATCTGCCAGAGGCGGTCTTGCGCGTGCGCGTACCCGAGGCCGAACGCCGCGTCGTGTTCCGAGGCCGCGCGCACGTGCGGAATGCCCCAGGCATCGCGCAGGATCTCGATCGCGGCCGACGGCCCCTGGACGCGAATGGTGCCCGACGTCTGCGGCAGCGCCGCCTTCACCCGGAACCAGGCGTAGCCGCCGCCGGCCAGCAGGGCGAGCAGCAGCCCCACCACGGCCCACTTCAACAGCTGAACCATGACACGCATGCGCGAGAGCATACCCCAGTCCCTGCGCCAATCCGTGCCCGCCTCCCCCGCCTCCCGCCGCGGGTCGGGGCACGCCGGCGTGCTACGATCCACGGGATATGTCGGTGATTCCGCTCGACACGCTGCGCGCCCAGCCTCGCCTGCCCAAGCCCGAGTGGCTCAAGGTCAAGGCCCCGGGATCGGAGGGCTACCAGCGCCTCAAGGGCCTGATGCGCGGCCTGAAGCTCAACACGGTCTGCGAGGAAGCGCACTGCCCCAACATCGGGGAGTGCTGGCACCACGGCACGGCCACGTTCATGATCCTCGGCGACGTGTGCACCCGCGCGTGCGGCTACTGCGCCATCGCGCACGGCAAGCCGCCGGTCTACGACCTCGGCGAACCCCAGCGCGTCGCGCATGCGGTGGCCACGCTGAACCTCTCGTACGTCGTCATCACCTCGGTGGATCGCGACGACCTGGCCGACGGCGGCGCCTTCATCTTTGCCGAGACCATCCGCCAGATCCGCGCGCGCACGCAGGGCGTGCGTATCGAGGTGCTGATTCCCGACTTCCAGGGCAAGGCCGAACCGCTGCAGGCGGTGCTCGACGCCGGACCCGACATCCTGAACCACAACACCGAGACCGTGCCGCGCCTCTACCGGCTGGCACGCTCGGGCGGCCGTTACCCGCGCACGCTGGAACTGCTCGATCGCTCACGCCAGTTCGCACCGCACATCCCCACGAAGACCGGGTTGATGCTGGGGCTTGGTGAAGAGACGTCCGAGGTGGTCGACGTCCTGCACGACCTGCGCAAGGTCGGCGTCGAGATCCTCACGTTGGGACAGTACCTGCGACCGTCAGAGGAACACCTCCCGATGGTGCGGTACTACCACCCCGACGAGTTCGCCGAACTCAAGCGCCTCGCATTGTCGCTCGGCTTCGGTCACGTGGAATCGGGCCCCCTCGTCCGCAGTTCCTACCACGCGCACGAACAGGCCGACGCGCTGGCGTCGACGCGCCGCTAGGCGCACGTCCCGCGCGCCCGACAGGCGCCCGGCCCACGGAGGCCCGCATGCCGCCAACGCGACACACGGCTCGCCGCGACCCATCGGCCGCGCCAACGCTCGCCGAGGTCCGCGACCAGATCGTCAACTGCACCGCCTGCCCGCGACTCCGCGACTATTGCCAGCGTATCGCGCGCGAGAAGAAACGCGCGCATCGCGACGACACGTACTGGGGCCGGCCCGTCCCCGGCTTCGGCGATCCCGACGCCCGCGTGGTGGTGATCGGCCTGGCGCCAGCCGCCCATGGCGCCAACCGCACGGGGCGCGTGTTCACGGGCGACGGCGTTGGCGGCTCCTGCGACTTCCTGATGACGGCGATGCACGCGCACGGATTCGCCAACCAGCCGACGTCGCACCACGCCGGCGACGGCCTGCGTTTGTCTGGCGCGTTCATCGCAGCGGTGTGCCGGTGTGCCCCGCCCGACAACAAGCCGCTGCCTTACGAGATCGCGGCGTGCCGTCAGCACCTCGATGCGGAACTTGCCGCCCTGCCCAACGTGCGGGTGGTCGTGGCCCTCGGACGCATTGCGTCGGATGCCTGCTGGCGGAAGTACCGGCCCGAGGGGCCGTCGGCCGTCACTCGCCCCGCGTTCGCGCATGGGCAGGTCATCGATCTCGGCACTGCGGGCGTGCCGATCATCGTCGAGTCGTACCACCCGAGCCGCCAGAACACCAACACGGGACGCCTCACGCCGCCGATGATGTCGGCGGTGTTCGCCACGGCGAAGCGACTTGCTGGGCCGGTCGGTGCCTGACGGGGGCGCGCCCGTCCTGCATCGCCGGGCGCGAACGCCCGGCGACGCAGTGGCGGGTCAGGTGGTGGGCCGCGAGGCGCGGCGCGGTGTGCAGGCTACGGGCGCGGAGCCGTGGGCGCAGGCGCGGCGTCGGGCGGCATGACCGGCGCGACGATCGCATCGGGCACGCGGTTTCGGATCGCCGGGACGGTCCGCAGGAACGCGAACATCGCCTTCACGTCCTCGTCGGTCATCTGCGCGTAGGCGGGCCAGGGCATGGGCGGCATGATCATGCGGCCGGTCGCAATGCCCAGGTGACGCCCGGTCTTCAGCGCCTGCACGAAGCCGTGCTCGGTCCACTGGCCGAGGCCCGTCGCTTCGTCAGACGTCAGGTTGATCGCGTAGCTGATGCCCCACGGCCCCGCGTACGCGGTGTTCGTGGCGTTCCCGGCATACATCCAGGGCATCTCGAGCTTCGGCGCGGGCGGCATCACCATCGACTCCGGGTGGCCGCTCAGGTAGCGTGTCATGTCGGGCTCGGGGCCCCTGGGCCCCATCTTCAGCGGCGTGTGGCAGTCGTTGCAGCCGCCGATCGCGACGAGGTACTTGCCGCGCGCCAGCTGGGCGCTCGCGGGATCCTTGGCCGCCGCCGTCGACACATCAGGGGTCGCGGTGCACGCCACCGTCACCATCAGGGCAACCGCTGCCCCACCCATCACCAGCGCGCGTCCTGCGCGCCGCACGTCGTTCGTCATCATTCGTCCTCCATTCATGATTCGTGACGTGCAGTATCGACGCACGGGCACCCGGGAAGTTCCCGCACGAAAAACTTTGATACGTTCGGCGTCAGGCGACCACTACTTCTTCTTGGGACGATAGATGTGCGTCGACGTGCCGAAGTACGCATCGGCACTCTCCATCACCGTTTCCGACAGCGTCGGATGCGGGTGGATGCTCATGGCGACGTCCGTCGCGGTCGCGGCCATCTCGACCGCGAGCACGCCTTCGGCGATGAGCTCGCCGGCCCCGGGCCCCACGATGCCCATGCCACGCACGCGCCCGGTCGCCTTGTCGATGATGAGCTTGGTGACACCATCGCTGCGGTCGATCGTCGTGGCGCGGCCAGACGCGGCCCATGGGAAGCGTGCGATCTCGACATCCACGCCGTTGGCCTTGGCGTCGGTTTCGGTGAGGCCGCACCAGGCGAGTTCCGGATCGGTGAAGACGACGGCCGGGATGGCAGCGGGCTCGAAGGCCGCCTTGTGTCCGGCGATCACTTCCACGGCGACGCGTCCTTCGTGCGATGCCTTGTGCGCCAGCATCGGATCGCCGGCGACGTCGCCAATGGCGAAGATCGACGGCTCGGCCGTGCGGCGCTGGCCATCGACGACGATGAACCCGCGGCCGTTGACCTGGACCTTCGTGCGCTCGAGGCCGGGGATCTTCGAGTTGGGCTTGCGGCCGACCGACACGAGCACCTTGTCGAACTGCTGCGTCTTCTCGGCCACGTCACCGTCGAACACGACGTCGAGCGACGCCCCGTTGTCGGTGAGCGACACGACCCTGGTCTTGAGCAGCACCGCCGTGAAGCGCGGCGCAATCGATCGCGCGAGCACATTGGCGAGGTCGCGGTCTGCGCCGGGCAGCAGGCCATCGAGCATCTCGACGACGGTCACCGCCGAGCCGAGCGCGGCATAGACGCTGCCGAGTTCGAGCCCGATGTAGCCACCGCCGACAACGAGCAGCCGCCTCGGGATGTCGCGCAACTCGAGTGCCCCGGTCGAGTCCATCACGCGTGGGCTGTCGATCGACACGCCCGGGACCTTCGTCGGGAATGACCCGGTCGACAGGATGATGTAGTCGCTGGTGACCCGCTGCTCGCCCGTGGCGGTGGCGACGCTGATGGTGTGGGGATCGACGACCGTGCCTCGTCCGCGGACGAACGTGATGCCGCGCATGGTCGACAGCTGCCCCAGGCCGCCGGTCATCTTCGCGACCACGCCCTCCTTGAAGCTGCGCAGCCGGTCGAGATCGATCACCGGCGGCGCGAACGTCACGCCCCACGCCGACGAGTGCCTGGCCTCGTTGATCAGCCTGGCCACGTGCAGCAACGCCTTCGACGGGATGCATCCGCGGTAGAGGCAGACGCCACCGGGATTCGCCTCTTCGTCGATCAGCGTGACCGGCAGGCCGAGATCGGCCGCGAGGAAGGCGGCGGCGTAGCCGCCCGGGCCTCCCCCGAGGACGGTGAGTGACGGAGTCGGATGTGACATGGTGCGGCGGATTCCTCGAATGGGCGGCTAGCCGGCGAGCGACAGCAGGAAGGGCTGCTCGAGCGCCTCGCACACGAAGCGCAGGAAGCGGATCCCGTCGGCACCGTCGATCACGCGGTGGTCGTACGACAGCGACAGCGGCAGCATCAGGCGCGGCACGAACTCACCGTCCCTCCACACTGGCTGCATCGTGGCGCGCGACATGCCGAGAATCGCCACTTCGGGCAGGTTCACGATCGGCGTGAAATACGTCCCGCCGATTCCGCCCAGGTTCGTGATCGTGAAGCAGCCGCCCTGCATCTCGTCGAGCGACGTCTTGCCCGTGCGCGCGCGCTCGCTCAACTGCTGCAGCTCCACCGACAATTCGACGATGTTCTTCCTGTCGACATCGCGGATCACCGGCACGAGCAGGCCGCGGTCGGTGTCGACGGCGACGCCGACGTTGACGTATTTCTTGAACACGATTTCGTCGGCCGCCATGTCGACGGCCGCGTTGAACTGCGGGAACTGCCTGAGGGCGGCGGCGAGGACCTTCAGCGTGATCGCCGTCACCGTCAGCTTGCCGCCGGCCGCCTCGGCGCGCTTGCCGAACTGCTTGCGCAGGTCCTCGAGCGCGGTGACGTCGGCGAGATCGCATTGCGTGACGTGGGGAATCTGCGCCCACGCGTTCGTGAGGTGCTCGGCGGTCTTGCGGCGAACGCCGCGCATCGGCTTGCGCTCGATGGCGCCGAACTTCGCGAAGTCGGGCAGCGGCGTCTGCGCGATGCCCGCGGGCACGACGGCAGCCTTCGGCCCGCCAGAGCTCATCACCGACTTCACGTAGGCCTTCACGTCGTCGACCGAGATGCGGCCCGCGGGGCCGGTGCCCTTCACCTGGTGGATGTCGGCGCCGAGTTCACGCGCGGCGCGACGCACCGACGGTGACGCGGGGGCCGGCATGCGCTTCAGGTCACGGCCGCGCCCCATGTCGACGACGTCGGCGCGTGCCGTCACGACGGCACGGGGTTGCCCGTCGGCCGCGGCCTCCTCGAGGGCGTGCTCGAGCATGCCCGGCTTGTCGGCGACGGGCGTCTTGATGACGCCGCCAACGTGCTGGTACATGCCGTCATCAGCCACGACGGTCGGCGAGGGCGAGGTCGACTTCATGGCCTGGTACTTCACGGGCGACGCCGAGGCTCCCGCCTCGCTCGCCTCGACGAGGAACACGACCTGGCCGATCGTCGCCTTCTCGCCCTCGGCGACCCGGACCTCGGTGACGCGCCCGGCCACCGACGAGGGGACCTCGATGGTGGCCTTGTCGGTCTCGAGTTCCAGCACGGGCTGGTCCTTGGCGATAACGTCGCCCGCCTTGACCATGACGCGCAGGATGTCGCCACCGGCGACGTTCTCGCCCAGCGACGGCAGCGCGAACTCGACGATCGTCGGCGCCACCGACCCACTGGGCTTCAACCACGGGTCGGCGGGCGCGGCGGCGGGCGCCGCCGCGACGGTTGGTGGCGCAGCCACATCGGTGGCCGGGGCCGGCGCGAGCGCCGCGGCCTCACGCTCGTCGTAGGTGAACACGACCTGGCCGACCTTGATCTTCTCGCCTTCCCTGATGCGGACCTCGGCCACCCGCCCCGACACGCCCGACGGCACTTCGATGGTGGCCTTGTCGGTCTCGAGTTCCAGGATCGGCTGATCCCTGGTGACCGTGTCACCGGCCTTGACGAGGACCTTCAGCACGTCGCCACCGGCGACGTTTTCTCCGAGCGATGGCAATGGATAGTCAGTGGGCACGATGCGTATGGCCTGCGCGATTCTGCGTACGTGGTTGTCGTGAGTCCGTGGTCATCGGTCAGCTGATGGCCGGGTCGGCCTTCTCGGCGTCGATGCCCAGGTCGCGGATGGCCTGCGCGACGACCTGTGCGTCGATCTGCTTGTCGCGCGCCAGCGCGCCCAGGGTGGCAATCGTGATGAACCGGTGATCGACCTCGAAGAAGTTCCGCAGCGCCGCGCGGCCCTCGCTGCGCCCGAAGCCGTCGGTACCCAGCACGTGGACCGGCCGCGATACCCAGCGATCGATGGCGCACGGCAGCGCCTTGACGTAGTCGCTGGCCGCAACGATGACACCCTTCGTGTCGTTGAGGTGCCGCGCCACCCACGGCGTACGCGGCGTCTCGGTCGGGTGGAGCATGTTCCAGCGATCGCACGCGTTGCCGTCGCGATACAGCTCGGTGTAGCTCGTGACGCTCCAGACGTCGGCAGCGACGTTGAACTTCTCGGCGAGCAGGGCCTGGGCCTTGAGCACCTCTGGAAGGATGGCGCCGCTGCCGAGCAACTGCGCCTTGAGCTTCGTCTTCGGGGCGCTCGCCGCCTGCAGCTTGTACAGGCCCTTGAGGATGCCCTCGCGCGCGCCCTCGGGCATCGCCGGCTGCGCGTACTGCTCGTTCATCACGGTGAGGTAGTAGAAGACGCTCTCGCCCTCGCCGTACATCCGCCGGATGCCGTCGTCGATGATCGTGGCGATCTCGAACGCGAACGCCGGGTCGTACGCCAGCAGGTTCGGGATCGGCAGCGTCAACAGGTGCGAGTTGCCGTCCTGGTGCTGCAGGCCCTCGCCGGCCAGCGTCGTGCGGCCGGCCGTCCCGCCGAGCATGAACCCCTTGCACCGCATGTCGCCCGCCGCCCAGATCAGGTCGCCGACGCGCTGCAGGCCGAACATCGAGTAGAAGATGAAGAACGGAATCGCATTGACGCCGTGCGTCGCGTAGGCCGTGCCCGCCGCGATGAACGACGCCAGCGACCCCGCCTCGGTGATGCCTTCCTCGAAGATCTGCCCGTCGGTCGCCTCCTTGTAGTAGAGGAGGTTGTCGATGTCGACCGGCTCGTACAACTGCCCGACGTGCGAGTAGATGCCGACCTGGCGGAAGAGCGCCTCCATGCCGAACGTACGCGCTTCGTCGGGCACGATCGGCACGACCAGGTCGCCGAGTTCCTTGTCGCGAAGCATCTTCGACAGCATCCGCACGAACGCCATCGTCGTCGAGACCTTGCGGCCGTCGGTGCCCGTGAGGAACTCGTCGAAGATCTCGCGCTGGTTCGCCGGCGTGAGGGCCGGGGCCACGACCGCGCGGCGCGGGACGGAGCCGCCGAGCGCCTGGCGGCGCTCCTTCATGTAGCGGATCTCGTCGCTGTCGTCGGCGGGCCGGTAGAACGGCAGGTCGGCGATCTCGGCATCGCTGATCGGGATGCCGAACCGCGTGCGAAACGCGCGCAGTTCGTCCTCGTTGAGCTTCTTCTGCTGGTGCGTGATGTTCTTGCCCTCGCCGCTCTCGCCCATGCCGTAGCCCTTGATGGTGCGGGCGAGGATGACCGTCGGCGACCCCTTGTGGTTCACGGCCGCGCGATACGCGTTGTAGACCTTCTCGGGGTCGTGTCCCCCGAGGCGCAGCTTCTTGAGTTGTTCGTCGGAGAGATGCTTGACCATGTCGAGCAGGCGCGGGTCGGCGCCGAAGAAGTGCTCGCGGAGGTACGCGCCCGATTCGACCGCGTACTTCTGGTACTGGCCATCGACGATCTCACCCATCCGGCGGGCGAGCAGCCCCTCGTGGTCGCGCGCCAGCAGCGCGTCCCACTCGCGGCCCCAGATCACCTTGATCGCGTTCCAGCCCGAGCCGCGGAAGATGGCCTCGAGTTCCTGGATGATCTGGCCGTTGCCACGCACCGGGCCGTCGAGGCGCTGGAGGT
>JAEUQQ010000590.1 GCA_016789685.1 Acidobacteriota bacterium
GACATCACCGAGGTGGGCCCGAGCGAGCCCGTGATGAAGTGCAGGCTCGAGAACAGGTGCACGAACAGGTCGCCGGTGACGCCCGTGCCGTAGTCGCGGTAGTTGCGCCAGCGGAAGAACCGCACCGGGTCGAACTCCCGCGTCGGGGCCGAGCCGAGGAAGCGATCCCAGTCGACCGTCTCTGGCGACGCGTCCCGGGGAATCGGGTACTGCCACGCACCGGTCGGCGAGTTGCGCGCCCAGTAGCCCTCGACATAGTTCAACGTGCCGATGGCGCCGGCCGCGAGCAACTCGCGGGCCTTCTCGTTGCCGAGCGAACTCATGCCCTGCGAGCCCACCTGCAGCACGACGCCGGCGCGGCGCTGCGCGGCGATGATCGCCTCGCCCTCGCCGAGCGACTGCACCATCGGCTTTTCGAGGTAGACGGCCTTCTTCGCCTCGAGGGCATCGACGGCCATCTGGCGGTGCCAGTGATCGGGCGTCGCGATGATGACGGCATCGACGTCGGGCCGGGCCAGGACCTCGCGGTAGTCGCGGGTCGTGAAGAGCTGTTGTCCCCAACGCTCCTTCGCCTTGTCGAGCCGTCCAGTGTAGAGATCGCACACGGCGACCAGTTCGACGCCCGGCACGCGAAGGGCCGTTGCCGTATCACCCACGCCCTGGATGCCCGCGCCGATGAGCGCGAACTGCACCCGGTCGTTGGCCGGGACGTCCTGCCGGGGTGCGGGCTCCACCTGTGCGCGCGTGAGCGCTTCGAGCCCTCCCGTCGCTGCGAGGGTTGCGCCACTGGTCAGCGCGCCGATGAATCGTCGGCGCGACGGGTCTGCCTGCGAGGTCATGGCTGGGTAGTCTACCTCGCCGGCCGTGTCTGCACCCACGCAGCCTGCCGGGCCGTGTCGGACCTGGGGTGCCACCCCGCGCGGCAGAGGAATCATCGCCGGGCCCGAACAGGCGCGGTCACGAGCGACACGGCGATCCCGGTCGCGAAGATCAGGGGAATTCCGTACATCGCCCACGGCCACGTGTATCCGCCCGCCTCGCCAACCACGACGAAGGCGCCGATCCCCCACACCACGCCGACGATCACGCTGGCCCACGCCCCAGCCAACGACCGCGTGCAGCTCGCGCTCATCGGCGCGGGCATCCAGGGCGTGGGAGACACCGCCACGGCCCTTCGCGTGCCCGGCGTCGAGCTGGTGGCCGTGAGCGATCTCTACACCGGACGGCTCGACAGGGCGAAAGAGCGTTGGGGGCAACAGCTCTTCACCACCCGCGACTACCGCGAGGTCCTGGCGCGGCCCGACGTCGATGCCGTCATCATCGCGACGCCCGATCACTGGCACCGGCAGATGGCCGTCGATGCCCTCGAGGCGAAGAAGGCCGTCTACCTCGAGAAGCCGATGGTGCAGTCGCTCGGCGAGGGCGAGGCGATCATCGCGGCGCAGCGCCGCACCGGCGTCGTGCTGCAGGTGGGTTCGCAGGGCATGAGCTCGCTCGGCAACGAGAAGGCGCGCGAGCTGCTGGCGGCCGGCGCGATCGGCACGTTGAACTACGTCGAGGGGTACTGGGCGCGCAACTCGCCGACCGGTGCCTGGCAGTACCCG
>JAEUQQ010000593.1 GCA_016789685.1 Acidobacteriota bacterium
TGCCGTCAGCCGCGGGTCGCTGATCGCGCTCGTCGAAGATCGCGAGATTCGCGAGCAGGTGAAGCAGGCCGAAGCGTCCTTCGACGTGTCGCGCGCGACCATCCGGCAGCGTGAAGCCGACCTGAAGTTCGCGCAGACGAATCTCGAGCGCTCGCGCAGCCTGTTCCAGCGCCAGCTCCTGCCCCAGCAATCGCTCGACGATGCGGATGCGCGTCAGCAGGCCGCCTCGGCACAGCTCGACCTTGCGCGGGCGCAGTTCGCGCAGGCCGAGGCACGGCTCGAAGAGCTCCGCATCACGCTGTCGAACTGCCGCATCGTGTCGCCAGTCGACGGGTTCGTCGGCAAGCGCAACCTCGACCCCGGCGCCTTCGTGTCGTCGAATGCGCCGGTGGTCTCGGTGGTCGAAATCCGCACGGTCCGCCTGGTGACGAACCTCGTCGAGAAGGACCTGCGTCGGGTGGCGCCTGGTGCGCCGGCCCTCGTCGATGTCGATGCCTTCCCCGGTGAGACGTTCACCGGCCGGGTCGCGCGCGTTGCGCCGATTCTCGACCCGGCGACGCGCACCGCATCGATGGAGATTGAAGTCCCCAACCCGACGTTCCGTCTCAAGCCCGGCATGTACGCGCGGGTCCGCCTCACGGTGGCCCAGCGCCAGGACGCGCTCGTCGTCCCGCGCAACGCGATCGTCGACTACGAGGGCAAGCGCGGCGTCTTCCTGTTCCAGGCCGAAGGCAGCACGGCGGCGTTCCGCCCGGTGTCTGTGGGCCTGCAGGACGAAGCAATTTCGGAAGTGGCCACGGGCGTCGCGCAGGGCGATCGTGTCATCACGACGGGCGCAGCCGGCCTCCGCAACGGCGACAAGGTGTTGCTCGAGGGCCAGGGGGGCCCGCAGGGCGGCGGACGCGGCCCCGGCGGGCGACCCGGCGGCGCTGGCCAGGGGCAAGCGCCCGGCGGTGGCCCGGGCACAGGCGGCGGCACGGCGCAGCGGCCCGGCCAGGGCGGCGCGCCCGCACCGGGCGGCCCCACGCGCTGACCCGTTTCGACGACACGTTCACGCACGACTCGACCACCGCCCCGGCGGTGCTACCTGATAGAGGCTTGTCATGAGTATTCCGCGCACGGCCATCACGCGCCCGGTGACCATGTTCATGCTGAGCGGCGTCATCACGCTGCTCGGCGCGATCGCGCTGACCAAGCTCCCGGTCGACCTCATGCCCGAGGTCAGCTTTCCGAGCTTGACGATCCGCGTCAGCTACCCGGGCGTCGGTCCCCTCGAGATCGAGGAATCGATTACCCGCCCGATCGAGCAGTCGGTGAGCGCGGTGGCAGGCATCGACCAGGTCAACTCGACGTCATCCGAGGGGTCGAGCATGGTGAGGCTGAACTTCGCCTACGGCACGAACCTCAACGTGGCCGCCGACGACGTCCGGAGCCGCCTCGACCGCGTGAAGGGCCGGCTGCCCGAAGATGCCGACCCGCCGGTGCTGTTCAAGTTCGACTCGACGCAATTTCCGATCATGAACCTGGCCGTCGAGGGTGACTACGACGCCGTGAGCCTGCGCGAACTCGCCGAGAACACGCTCGCCCGCCGGCTCGAGCGCGTGCCCGGCGTGGCGGCGGTCGACGTCCGCGGCGGGTTGCGGCGGCAGATTCGGGTCGAGCTGACACGCGAGAAGATCACGGCGCTCGAATTGCCCGTCGATCGCGTCGTCAGCCTGCTGCGCACCGAGAACCAGAACGTGCCGCTCGGCGAGGTCGAAGAAGGCGACATGACCTACCTGCTCCGCAGCCCGGGGCAGTTCACGTCGCTCGACGACATCCGCAACCTGGTCGTGCTGAACAAGTCGGGCGTGCCGGTCTACCTGCGCGACATCGCCGAGGTCAAGGACGCCACCGAAGACATCCGCTCGGTGACCCGGGTCAACGGCAAGGAAGGCGTGCGCATGGAAGTGCGCAAGCAGTCGGGCGAGAACACCGTCGAAATCGCCCACAACGTCCGCGAAGAGGTCGATCGCATCAACGCCGAGGCATCGGGCGTCAAGCTCCTGATCACGAACGACACGTCGACCTACATCGAGCAGTCGATCGGCGCCGTGACCGAGGCCGTGATGATCGGGTCGATCCTGGTCGTGGTGGTCATCTTCACGTTCCTGCGCAGCGCGCGCGCCACGCTCATCATCTGCACGTCGATCCCCATCTCGATCATCGGCACGTTCGCCCTGCTCTTCTTCGGCGGCTACACGCTCAACACGATGACGTTCGGGGGCCTGGCGCTCGGCGTCGGCATGATCGTCGACGCCGCGATCGTCGTGCTCGAGAACACGCAGCGCCACATGGAGATGGGCAAGACCCGGATGCAGGCCGCCATGGACGGCAGCGAGGAGATCTGGTCGGCCATCCTGGCGTCGACGTTGACGCACGTGGCCGTGTTCATCCCGTTCTTCTTCCTCTCGGGCATCACGAGCGTGCTGTTCGGGCAGCTGGCGATCGTCGTCATCTTCTCGCTGTCGATGGCCCTGTTCGTGGCCGTGACGATCGTGCCCGTGCTGTGCTCGCGCCTGCTGACCCTGCCCGTGCCGCTCGCGGAGCGCAAGGGCATCAGCGGCCGGCTCTACACGATGAGCGAGCGTGGCCTCGATGCGCTCGACGAGACGTACCGGAAGATCCTCCACACATGCCTCGAACACCGTCCGACGGTCCTGGCCACCGGCGCGGGGCTGTTCATCGTCGCGGCCGTGATGCTCGGCGGGCTCACCTACGAGCTCATGCCGCAGACCGACGAGGGCGAGGTCACGGTCAACGCCGAACTGCCCGTCGGGACGCGCATCGAACGCACCGAGGCGGCCATCGTCAAGCTCGAAGAGATGGTCAAGCAGAACGTGCCGGAGTCGGTCGCCATCATCTCGTCGGCCGGGGGGGGCGGCGGCTTCATGGGCGCGTCGGGCACCCACCGCGGCAACCTGACCGTGCGCCTGGTGCCGCGCGATCAGCGCACGCGCAGCAACGACGCCATCGCGACTGCGCTGCGGCGCCAGCTGTCGGGGCTGCCGGGCGTCATCGTGACGGCGCGTCCGTCGGGCGGCAACTTCCAGATGAGCCGCATCCTCGGTGGCGGCACCGAGTCGCGCCTGGCGCTCGAGATCCGCGGCCACGACCTCGCCGACACACGCCGGCTCTCGCTCGAGGCGAAGACCATCATGGAGAGCACGCCCGGCGTCGCCAGCGTGCGGATGGGCCGCGAAGAGGGACGCCCCGAACTGGCGGTGCGCGTCGATCGCGACAAGGCCGCCCTGCTCGGCCTGACGGTGAGCGGCGTGGCCAACACCCTGCGCACGAATCTCGCCGGCACGCAGGCGGCCATGTATCGCGAGCGCGGTTTCGAGTACCCGATCATCGTGCGCCTGCGCGAAACCGACCGGTCGCGCGTCTCTGACGTCGACGACCTGCTCGTCAGCACGCCGCGCGGCCAGGTGGTCGAGGCCAAGAACCTGATGGTGGTGGCGCCAGAGGCCGGTCCGGTGCAGGTCGAGCGCAAGAACCAGCAGCGCATCGCCTACGTGAACGGCGAAGTCGAGACGACGATCAGCGAGGCCGTGAAGAACGTCCAGGCGCGCCTGTCGGAGTTGCAGGTGCCCAAGGACTTCTCGGTGGGCTTCGGCGCCGAGGTCGAGGAGCAGGCCAAGGCGTTCGGCCAGCTGCAGTTGCTGCTCATCCTGGCCATCGTCCTCGTCTACGCCGTGATGGCGTCGCAATACGAGTCGCTCCGCGACCCGTTCATCATCATGTTCTCGATCCCGCTGGCCGCCATCGGCGTCGTGCTGTCGTTGAAGCTCACCAACACGCCGTTCAGCATGCAGGCCTACATCGGCGTCATCATGCTGGCAGGCATCGTCGTCTCCAACGCGATCCTGCTGGTCGACTACACCAACACCCTGCGACGCCGTGACAACGTGCCCCTGCGCGAAGCCGTCGAACTCGCCGGCCGGACGCGGCTGCGTCCGATCCTGATGACGACGCTCACGACCATCCTCGGCCTCGTGCCGATGTCGCTCGGCATCGGCGAGGGCGCGGAACTGCAGGCCCCGCTGGCACGCGTCGTCATCGGGGGCCTCACGGCCTCGACGCTCATCACCCTGGTGTTCGTCCCGACGATGTACACCCTGTTTGAAGAAGGCCTCGCCGGCCTGCGCAAGGGCGCCCACGCGCACGCGCACGCCACGGCCACGTCGGAGTCGGCGAGCTAGTCGCGCTGCCGCACCTCGGAAGGAGTCGCTGCCGCATGCGTCCGTTGCTCGCCCCGTTCGAATCCACGTGCTATGCCGCCTTGCGCTTCGTCGCAGGGTTCCTCATGCTGTTCCATGGCCTGCAGAAGCTGTTTGGCCTCTTCGGCGGCAACGTCGTCGAGGCACTGACGCAGCGATGGTTCGGCGGCCTGATCGAGCTGATCTGTGGCGTGATGGTGGCCGTGGGCTTCTTCACCAGCCCCGCGGCGTTCCTGCTCAGCGGCACGATGGCCGTGGCGTACTTCCAGTTCCACCAGCCCGGTGGACTGCTGCCCATCCAGAACCGCGGTGAGCTGGCCGCGCTCTACTGCTTCGTGTATCTCTTCATCGCGGCGCGCGGCACGGGCAGGTTCGGCATCGACAAGCACTGAACGTCGCGGCTCCCCTCGCACGCCGCGCTCCCGGAAGGGTCGTGAGGGCTCGTGACACACGTCACGCGCCCTCGCGATCGGGCCGCACGCGGGTCGCGGCGGCCGACGACAACGCGGCGAGGAGATCGGCGATCGAGCGTCCGGTGACCGGGTCGCGCCAGCCGGCAGCAATCTCGGCCAGTGGCCCGAGGACGAAGTCGCGCTCGCGGAATCGCGGGTGTGGCAGGGTCAGCTCCGGGGTGTCGATCACCAGGTCGCCACAGAGGATCAGGTCGAGGTCGAGCGTGCGCGGCGCAAACCGGTAGGGGCGCGTGCGTCCTCGTGCCGTCTCGATGCGCTGGAGGGTGTGCAGGAGATCGAGCGGCGACGCGGACGAGGTGCCGGTCGCGGCCGCGTTGAGGTAGCGGGCTTGCGGATCCGGCGTCTGCACCGGATCCGTCTCGATGAACGATGAAACCGTGAGCCCCTCGAGGATGGCTGCGAGCGAGGCGACCGCCGCGCGCAAGTGCGCCTCGCGGTCGCCGAGGTTGCTGCCGAGGGCGATGGCGACGGGGCGGGCTACTCGAGCCATCGCACCGGCATGACGCCTCCGCCGGTGCCGGTGTTGCGATGGCGACGGCCGAGCAAGTCGTCGCGCCCTGCCGTCACCTGCTCGAAGAACCGCTGCTGCTCGCGCATCTCGCCGAGCATGAGCGACAGCATCTTGCGGTGCCGCGCCTGCGTCATCGCTTCGGCGCGGGGCGTCCACGCGGCGATGAACGCCTGCAGGCGCTGCGCATCGTCGGCCGCGATGGCCTGCTGGCGCGCGTCGCCCTTGCCACCGGGCACGTCGATGGCCGCCGGGGCCGCCGGTTCGGCGATGCCCTCGTCGGCCAGGGCATTGCGCACCCAGGAGAGGTGCAGATCCTCGCGGTTGATGACGTACTGGTAGGTGTTGTTGAACTCGTAGCTCGACACGTGGCGCGCTCCCTCGACGTGACGATCACGGAGGGCGACCTTGTCGCGGTACAGGTCCTGCAGCAGCGTCTGGAGTTGGGTTGAGGTCACGACTTCTGCTTTTCCTTGCAGTGGATGCAGACCCGCGTCCAGGGAATCGCCTGCAACCGCGGTTCCGAAATCGGCTCGCCGCAATCGCGGCACAGTCCGTACGTCCCCTTGTCGATCCGCGTCAGCGCCTCTTCGATGGCCTGCAGGATCTTGGCGTCAGTCTGCCGCAATCGCAACTGCACGTGCACTTCGTTGGTACCGGTGGCCTGATCGGCCACGTCGCCCTGGCGCGTATTGGTGTCCATCGAGGCCGCGAGAGGTCGCAAACCGTGCAGTTCGCGTATCTCGTCTCGTTTCTTCACCAGCACTTCGCGAAAAACCGCCACTTCCATCGACGACGCGTCTCCCATGTTCGAGGCATCGGCGCGAACGCCGACCCGACATGGTATCACCCCTTCGGCTCGATTTCGCCCACCCTGGCGGGCATTTGGCAGCACCCGGATTGGGGGGGCCGCTGAGGGCGCCATGCCGGCGTCCGGCAGCCCCCTGAGGCGGTGCAGGCCCCGTCTTCAGGCCCGATGCGCGCGAACCTGGCGGGGCACGGGCGGCAGCGCCACGCGGGCCGCCACCGATCGGGCCCCACGCCACCGCCGTGGGCTACCAGCCGCTACTGGGTGCGGAGCACCGCCAGCGGCTTGCGCCGCAGGACGTCGAGGCTCGACACCACGCCGAGGCCTCCGACCAGGACGACCGCGACGAGGACGCCGCCGCCGACCAGCCAGGGCAACGGCGACCACGGCACGTCGAGGATCTGCCGGCACACGAACCACGACAGGCCGACCGAGGCGATGGCACCGAGCGCGCCGGCCAGCGCCCCGAGCGTCGCGTACTCGGCCGCCAGTGTCGAGGCCACCGTGGCGGTCGTGGCCCCCAGCGTCTTGAACACGGCCGACTCGTGCAACCGCTGGAACTTGGTCATCGCGATCGACCCGATCAGGATCAACAACCCAGAGAACACCGCGACGCCTCCGACGATCGAGATCGCCAGCGTGAGGTTGCGCGCAACGGCTTCGACGCGCTGCGCCACGTCGCGCACGTCGATGGCCGAGACGTTGGGAAACGCCGCGACGATGTCGCGCTGCAGCCGCGCACGGTCGGCGGTGTCGGCCGGGCCGCGGGTGATCGCGATGAACGTCTGTGGCGCACGTTCGAGGGCCCCCGGCGCGAAGACGAACATGAAGCCGCCGGTGCGAGCGTCGCTCCACTCCACGCGGCGGACGCTCGACACGCGCGCGTCAATCGGCCGCCCGAGCACGTCGAACCGCACGACGTCGCCCACCTCGATTCTGAAGCGTTGGTGGATGCTCTCTTC
>JAEUQQ010000594.1 GCA_016789685.1 Acidobacteriota bacterium
GCATCGGCCTGCGCGGCTACGGCCAGCGCGATCCGCTCGTCGAGTACAAGAAGGAGAGCTTCGCGCTGTTCCAGGGCATGCGCGAGCGCGTCGACGAAGAGACGCTCCGGTACCTGTGGCGGCTGCGCCCCATCATCTCAGACAGCGGTGACGCGCCCGCCCCGGTGCCCGCGCGACGGCCGCTGCCGCAGCAGCTGACCACCAACCAGTCGAGCTTCACGACGCCCACCCAGGCCCCGTCGGCCTCGGCCGCACGCGCCGCGGCGGCGCTCGGCGGCGCGTCGGGCAGCGCGGCCGCGCCGGTGCCGGCGCGCGTCGGGGGCGACGATGCGGTCGTCAAGACGGTGCGTCGCGACGAGCCGAAGCTGGGACGCAACGACCCCTGCTGGTGTGGCAGCGGCAAGAAATACAAGAAGTGCCACGGGGCCTGACACCAGGACCGCCGCACATGCACGAGTCACTTTCCTTCCACGGGCCGATCCTCAGGGTCGGCCCGTGCTGTTTCGACCGTCGAACGTCATTCCCGTGGTGACACCCAACTCATGGCCGATGTGAAGACCACCCCGCTGCCCCCGATGTTCCAGGTCGAACAGGGCCTGGTGACCGCGCTGACGTTCGACGACGTGCTCCTCGTGCCGCGGCATTCACGCGTGGTGCCGAACCAGGTCGATGTCGCCACGCGGCTCACCCGCAACATCCGCCTCAATACGCCCATCGTCAGCTCCGCGATGGACACCGTCACCGAGTCGCGCCTGGCGATCGCGATGGCGCAGCACGGCGGGATCGGCATCATCCACAAGAACCTGTCGATCGTCGAGCAGGCCTCGGAGGTCGATCGCGTCAAGCGGTCAGAGAGCGGCATGATCGTCAACCCGATCACGCTCTCGCCGCAGCACCTGATCCACGAGGCCCTCGAGCTGATGAAGCGGTACCGGATCTCGGGCGTCCCCATTACCGAGGATGGCCAGAAGGAAGGCCGGCTCGTCGGCATCCTGACCAACCGCGACCTGCGATTCGAGGACAACGTCACCCGCACGATCGGCGAGGTCATGACCCGCGAGCCGCTGATCACCGTGGCGGTGGGCACGACGCTTGACGAGGCGCGCGCCATCCTGCACGAACACAAGGTCGAGAAGCTGCTGGTGGTCGACCGGGATCACCGCCTCAAAGGCCTCATCACCGTCAAGGACCTGCAGAAGGCGGTCAAGTACCCCAGCGCCTGCAAGGACGCGCTCGGCCGGCTGCGCTGCGGCGCGGCCGTCGGCGTCACCAGGGACACCCTCGAGCGCGCGCAGGCCCTCGTCGATGCCCATGTCGACGTCATCGTCATCGACACGGCGCACGGCCACTCGCAGGGCGTGCTCGACATGGTGCGGGCGATGCGCGCGCAGTTCCCCGACCTCGACCTGATCGCCGGCAACGTCGCGACCGGCGCGGCCACGCAGGCGCTGATCGAGGCGGGTGTCGATGCGGTGAAGGTCGGGATTGGCGCCGGTTCGATCTGCACCACCCGCGTGGTCGCCGGCATCGGCATGCCCATGATTACGTCGATCGCCGAGTGTGCACGCGCCGCGAACCCGTACGACATCCCCGTGATCGCCGACGGCGGCATCCGATACTCCGGCGACATCACCAAGGCGGTGGCCGTCGGCGCGAGCTCGGTGATGATCGGGAGCCTGTTTGCAGGCACCGACGAGAGCCCCGGCGAAGTGATCCTCTACCAGGGTCGGTCGTTCAAGGAGTATCGCGGGATGGGGTCGATTGGCGCGATGCGCCGTGGCAGCCGCGATCGGTACTTCCAGGACGACTTCGACCTCACGGCCAGCACGACCGACAAGCTCGTGCCCGAGGGCATCGAGGGACGCGTGCCGTACAAGGGTACCGTCGCCGCCATGGTGCACCAGCTCGTCGGCGGCCTGCGCGCGGGCATGGGCTACTGCGGGTGCGCCGACATCCGCCAGTTGCAGAGCGATGCGCAGTTGGTCAGGATTACGCCGGCGGGTGCGCGCGAGAGCCACGTCCACGACGTGGTGATCACCAAGGAAGCGCCGAACTACCGCGTCGAGTAGGACGCCACACACGCGTGCGCGCGGCCGGCCCCGGGTGCACGCGTGCCCGCGTTCCCGGGAGCACACCGTCGAGCCACTCCCGGGGGCCGGCGCGCACGCGCTACGCGGGCGACGTCACCTCGACCTGCCGCTGGTCGCCGTCACCGATGCCGATGCGCACGATCCAGGCCCCGCTGGCGACCTCGTCGAAGCGCTCGGCCCACTCGACCGCCACGACACCATCGCGCGCGAACTCCTCGAGCGCCAGTTCCTCGACGTCGAAGCCCGGCACCAGCCGGTAGAGATCGACGTGCCGCAGCACGGTCGCTCCCCCGCGGTACTCCTGCATCACCGTGAACGTCGGGCTGCTGACGTCGTCGGGATCGGCACCGAGCCCACGCGCCAGCCCACGCACGAACGCGGTCTTGCCGGCGCCAAGATCGCCGTGCAGCAACACGAGCCCGGCCACGCCAATCTCGGCCGCCAACTGGTGCCCCAGGGCCTCGGTGCCTGACTCAGACGCCGTCGTGAAGGTCCGCACTGCGCCCATGCCCTAGGCACCTCCGGTCGGTGCCGGCACGTCGCGGCGCTTAGCCGACACGTCGATC
>JAEUQQ010000672.1 GCA_016789685.1 Acidobacteriota bacterium
ATCGAAGACCGCGTCTCGTTCGTCGGCCGCGTGGACGATGAGACGCTGCTGACGTGCTACGCGCGCTGCCGTGCCGTCGTGTTCACGCCGGTGCGCGAAGACTACGGGTTCGTGGCCGCCGAGGCGTTCGCCTCGCGCAAGCCGGTGATCACGTGCGTCGACAGTGGGGGGCCGACCGAGGTGGTCGACGACGAGCGCAACGGCTTCGTCGTGGCGCCCACGGCCCCTGCGGTGGCGGCCGCGATGCGCCGCCTCGCCGACGATGCCGCGCTGGCCGAGCGGCTCGGCGCCGCCGGGCACGCGCTCAACGCCTCGATGACGTGGGACCGTGTCGTCGGGCGGCTGGTCGTCGTGTAAGATCGCCGGGCCGGACATCACGACCCGTGGCCTACCGATCCCCGCTCGAGACCCGCATCGCGAAGAAGACGACCCGCGCCATCACCGACTTCGACATGCTCGAAGACGGCGACCGCATCATGGTCGGGCTGTCGGGCGGCAAGGACAGCTGGGCGCTGATCCAGATCCTCGATGTGCTGCGCCAGCGGGCCCCGATCGACTTCTCGATCGTCGCGGTGAACGTCGACTCGGGCTACGAGGGCTACCAGCACGCCGAGTTGTCGCGCGTGTGCCGCGAGCGCGGGTGGGAACTCCACATCGAGCACACCACCATCGGCAGCATCATCGACGACAAGCTCGAGGCGAGCGACACGCCGTGTTCGCTCTGCGCGCGCCTGCGGCGGGGCGTGCTGTACCGGCTGGCCGAGCAGGTCGGCGCGACCAAGATCGCGCTCGGGCATCACCAGGACGACTTCATCGAGACCCTCCTCCTGAACCTGTTCTTTGCCGGGGCGCTCAAGGCGATGCCCGCCAAGCTGCTGTCGGATGATTCCAGGCACGTCGTGATCCGTCCGCTCGCCTACGTCAGCGAGAGCGAAGCGCGCGCCTATACCCGCGAGATGGGCCTGCCCATCATCGGGTGCTGTTGCCCGGCGTGCGGCGACCTCGGCCTGCAGCGGCAGCGTGTCAAGCGGCTGATCCTCGACCTCGAGCGCGAGCACGAGGGGGTGCGGAACTCGATGCTCACCGCGTTGACGCACGTCGTGCCCAGCCACCTGCTCGACCGCCGCCTGAATCCGCCGGCCGCGCTGCGAGCCCGTGCGCGCGCCACCGGGGCGCCTGACGACGCCTCGGGCGCGGCCGCGGAGACGGCCCAGCCTCTGCGTCTGCATCGATCGACGCCCACGGTCCAGTAGCGCCACCATGCGTGCCGTCGTCCAGCGCGTCACCGAGGCCCACGTTGTCGTCGACGGACGCGAAGTCGGGCGCATCGGCGCTGGCTTCGTCGTCCTGCTCGGTGTCGGGCGTGACGACGGCCCGGCCGACGTCGAGGCGGTGAGCGCCAAGGTCGCCGAGTTGCGGGTCTTCGAGGATGCCGAGGGCAAGATGAACCGCGCGCTGGGTGACACGGGCGGCAGCGTCCTGCTGGTGTCGCAATTCACGCTGTTTGGCGACGTGCGGAAGGGCCGGCGCCCGTCGTTCATCGACGCGGCACCGCCCGACCTGGCCGTGGCGCTGTACGAGGATGTCGCGCGCGCGCTGCGGGCCCGGGGCGTGCCGACCGAAACGGGCGTGTTCCGGGCCGACATGCGGGTCGCCCTGGTCAACGACGGTCCCGTGACAATCC
>JAEUQQ010000679.1 GCA_016789685.1 Acidobacteriota bacterium
ACCTCGACGTAGCGGCCCTCGCGGTCTTTCACCCATACGAACGCGGGCAGCGCGTCGAGCATCAGGCGCGACATCTCGGTCCTCTCGGGCCCCGAGAGGCGGACGGCGCGCGACGCGTCGTCTGAGGCGGGCGCGGCAGGACGCGAGACGGCCCGATCGTCGGTCGGCATCGTTGGTCACTGACACGGCCAGACCCGGGGACGCCCGTGTGGTCGGGCGAGACCCAGCCGATATCGCTACAGGGAGTATCGGCCCGGATCGCGACGGGCATGATGCGTCACCCGTCGCGAGGCCGAACCGGGCCCACCCGCCCCCGCCCCGGCCATGAGGTGGGGGCCGTGGCGGTTGGGCAGGCTGGCTACCTTGCCGCGCTGGCTTTGCTGGCGCGGAGTTCCGAGGCCATGTGTGCGATGTCAGTGACATCGCGGCGCATCTCGCTCCAGCCGTACCAGAGCGCGTAGTCGGGGTTCGCGTGGAACGTGCCCTGGAAGGCCCGCATGCGGTGCTCGAGGAACATCACGAAGAGCCGTTGCTCGATGGGCGTCGGCGCGTCGTGAAACGTGAGCAGGTCGGGGAAGGCCGAGGCATATCCAGCGGGCTTCGGCAGGATCCCGTCCTTGTAGAGCGCGGCCACGGTGCGGATCGCCTCGGCCATGAGCTTGTCGGCATCGCGAATCATGTCGTCGCCCTTCTTCAGTTCGGCGACGGCGAACGACCTGGCATGGCACTGGCTGCAGGTGTCGACCATGCGGTTGCGCTCGGCATCGAACGCCTCGGGCGTGAGGCGCGCGAGATCGACGGCCTTGACGGCGTCGAGTCGCGCGGTCGGCTTGCCATCGGGATCGAGCACGCCGAGGGCCTGGAGGATCGTCACGCGGTCGGCCGCCCACTGCTTGTCATCGGGCAGCGGCAGGCGCAGCGCCAGGAAGCCCCATGCCGTGCGTACTTCGTGATTGCCTTCGGGCATGTGGCAGGTCTGGCAGGTCGGCGCCGGCGTGCCTTCGGGCAGCGTGCCGTTCTGGCGGAGCAGCGCGCGCACGCCGTGCTTGCTCGCCGAGTACATCTCCCACTGCGGGTGGTCGAACCCCATGTGGCAGGTCTGGCAGGCCTGCGGCTGGCGCGCCTCCTTGACCGAGAACGTGTGCCGCGTGTGGCAGGCGTCGCACGATGCGTTGCCGTGCGTCCGTGCGCCGTCGCCCGACAGGGCCTTGAGGTCAGCGTCGCTCTTCAGGCCGATCTTGTGGCATCCGCCGCAGCCCTTCATGCCTGCGGTCATGGCCACGGGCTGCGCATGGATGGTCGGCATGGCGTTCATGACGGTCCACGCGGCGGCGTGCTTGCCCTTCGAGAACTGGTTCACCTGCGTGTCGTGACATGTCGCGCAGGTCTTCGGTGTGGGCAGCGTCACCTTGGCGACATCGGCCGCCGTGGTGTGGCCACTGCCATGGCAGACCTCGCAGCCGACGCCGCTGCCGGCGTGCTTCGAGAGTTGCCAGTCGGCCACGGCCTGCGGTGTGACCTTCTTGTGACAGTCCACGCACTGGTCAGCGCCCGCGGCCACGGGCAGCACCACGAGTGCCGCCGCCGCCATCCAGAGAGACAGGTGTTTCATCGTCGACCTCCTCGGTCGACGCGCACTCTAGAGCCAGGCTCAGCCATTGGCTATGACAGCGGTCATATGCCGCCCCGGGCTGCACGCGAGGCGCCCCGAGGGCAGGGTCGTCAGGCTCAGACCACGACCGACAAGCCGAGGATGAGGCCGAGGGCGACCACGGAAATCAGTGTTTCCATCACCGTCCACGTCGCCAGCGTTTCTGCCACCGACAGGTCGAAGTACTGCTTCACGAGCCAGAATCCCGCGTCGTTGACGTGCGACAGGATCAGCGAGCCGGCGCCGGTGGCCAGGACCAACAACTCCCGGTTGACGCCTGGCGACAGCGCCACGAGGGGCGCCACGAGTCCTGCGCCGGTGATCGTCGCGACCGTCGCCGAACCCGTCGCCACGCGGATCACCGCGGCCACCAGCCATGCGAGCACCAGCGGCGACACTTCGGCGTTGAGCGCCTGCTGCCCGATGGCGGCGCCGACGCCCGAGGCGACCAGCATCTGCTTGAAGCCGCCACCGGCGCCGATGATCAGGAGGATTCCGGCCGTTGGTGCCACGCTCGCCTCGAGCAGCTTGAGGACCTGCGTCGCACTGAAACCCCGCGCATACCCGAACGTGTACATGCCCACGAGCAGCGACACGAGCAGCGCGGTGATCGGGTTGCCGACGAAATCCATCCACACGCGGGCCGTGTGCGCCGGCGGGAAGCGCACGTCGGCGTACGACTTGAGCAGCATCAGCGCCACCGGGAGCAGGATCGTGGCCACCGTCACGGTGAAACTCGGCGGCGTCGCGGCCAACGGGTTGCGCGACAGTTGCGCATCGGCTGCGGCCGAGGTGCGCCCAGGTACCACGCGCGCGACCAGCACCCCGAAGACCGGCCCCGCCAGGATCGCCGTCGGCAGGCCCACGATGAGTCCGTAGAAGATCGTGAGGCCGATGTCGGCGTTGAACAGGCCGATGGCGAGCAGTGGCCCCGGGTGGGGAGGGACCAGTCCGTGGACGACCGAGAGTCCGGCCAGCAGCGGAATCCCTATCTTGACGACCGAGAGCCCTGACTCCCGGGCGACGAGGAACACGAGTGGCACGAGCAGCACGAACCCGACCTCGAAGAACAGGGGAATGCCCACGAGGAAGGCGCCCAGCATCAT
>JAEUQQ010000718.1 GCA_016789685.1 Acidobacteriota bacterium
CAACCGCGCGGCCGATTCCCGCAGGATCGCCGTTTCGTGCACATCCTTCACGGCGCGCAGCGTCTCGACGACGCCGTCGAGTCCCACGAGCCGCCGTCGCCCCTCGCCGTCGATCGGGGCCTCGCACTTGTCGGCCCAGACCCGCGCCCTGGCCACCGACACCTGCGACGCTTCAAACCCGATCACCTCGGCCCCGGTGGCCCCGACCACGCGGGCCAGCGCGGCGTCGTACGAGCCATCGACCAGCACGAACTCGGCGCCTGGAGGGGCGCCAGCTGATCCAAACAGCCGTGTGACCGCGGCACTGTAGCGAAAGTCGGATAGCAAGTAAAGCCGCGCTGCGGTGACGACCGCCAGCGCCGTCGACCCGTCGAAGTTGCTGAGGTACGCGATGTTGTGGGGAGTCGAGACCACCATGGCTTCGACCCCGCGCGCCGCGCACACCTCGCGCAGGCGGCCCAGGCGGACCCCGAGGTCCGCGGTCGGTGCAGTCAACACGTCAGGCTCCAGTCCCTGCGTGCGCCCGACGGCTGCGTTCCCGGACGATGGCGAACAGGAATCGCTCGAGCGCTTCGATCTGCCGATAGCGGCGGACCTCGTCGTCGGTGGGCTCGCGCTCGGGCGCCATTACGATCGTGGGGGCCGTCCGGGCCGGCGCGGCCACGGGTGGCGGCGGCGAATGGCGCAACGCCGACGCCGCGACATCCGCGTGCAACAGGGCCAGCTCGCGGTCGTGCGGGAAGGTGGCGACGGCCCGCTTGCTGATATCGAGCGCCCGATCGTGGGCGCCGCGCGCCCGCTGCGCCTCGACCAGCGCGCGCAGGGCCGCGAGATTCTCGGGCGCCGCCTGGATCGCGGCCTCGAGTTCGTCGCAGGCGGCGTCGTAGCGGTGAGCCTCGAGCAGCGCGCGGCCGAGCGTGACGCGCGCCGAGACGTAGGTGGGGTGCCGCGCCAGCCCCTTGCGCGCGGTGTCGATGGCATCGTCGAGCCGCCGGGCCCGCCGGTACTCTTCGGCGAGGGCGGCAAATGCCAAAGACGCCGGGTCGGATTCGACCCGGCGTCTCAGGGTTTCGAGTCGCGACGACTCGTTCATGCGGTCAAGCTTACTGCACTTGGATGGTCCGTGACACGGTCGCCTCGCGGCTGTTCCCGTCCATGACCGTCAGCGTCACCGTGAACGTGCCCGTGCGCGTGTAGCGGTAGGTGAACACCGCCGGGTTGAGCGCGCCGCAGCGCGCGTCGCCCGGGCAGGTGAACGTCTGGTTCGAGTCACCGAAGTTCCACCGATACCAGGCAATCGAGAAGCCGCCCTGCGCCCGCGAGGTCGAGGCGTCGAACACGACGTCCTGGTTGATGATGGCCGGCGTCGGCGAGATGGTGAAGGCCGCCGTTGGTCCCTGGCTCGACGACGCGGCAACCGTGACCGATCTGCTGGCGGTGGCCGTCGCGCCCGTGTTGTCGGTGACGCGGAGGATGACCGTGAAGTCGCCCGCGGTGTTGTAGCGATGCGAGACGGTCACGCCGCTGTCGCTGGCCCCGTCGCCGAAGCTCCACTGCCAGCTGGTGATCGTCCGGCCGGCGGGCGCGGTCGACTGCGAACCGTCGAAGTTGATGATCTGCCCCACGAGCGGCGCACTCGGCGACAGCGCGATGACCGCCGTCGGCAGCGCCGTGCCGCCCACCGTCACCGACTGCGAGAACGTGCCGGTCTTGCCGATGTCGTCGCGCACCGTGAGGGTGACCACGAAATTGCCGAGCCGCGAATACCGGTGCGACACGTTGACGCCGGAGTCTTCGCTGCCGTCGCCATAGGTCCAGTCGTAAGCCACCAGCGTGCGGCCGGGAGCCGCCTTCGAGCCCGAGGCGTTGAAGAAGATCGACTGGTTGACGGCCGGCGTCGTCTGCGAGAGCGTGAACGTGGCCGTCGGATCGGTCGAGGCCCCCACGGTCACGAAGGCCGACTGCGACGCGGTGATGCCGCGCGAGTTGGTCACGGTCAGCGTCACCGTGTAGGCGCCTGCCTTCGCGTACGCATGCTGGGCGCGCACGCCAGATCCCCGCGATCCGTCGCCGAAGTTCCACGAGTAGTCGACGAGCGTGCTCGTGGTGCTGGTGCACTCGTCGATGCTGGTGGCCGAGGCCGGGCACTCGATCACGTCGAGCGACGTTGCCGCGTCGAACTGCACGGCAATGCCCTCGGCCGGCGTCTCGGGACTGAACTGGAAGCGCGCGACCGGCGTGTAGGGACGCGGCAGGATGATGCCCTGCGGCACCAGGCGGATGTCGACGGTACGCTCGACGGCGTTGGAGAAGTCGTTGCCCGAGGGAATCACGCGGATGGTGATGGTGTCCCACCCGGAGTCGGAATTGCCGAGCGTCGGGCTCGTCGGCGCCGTGTACGAGAACGTCGCCCGGCCGTCAGACCCCGTGCTGGCCGTCTTGGCACTGAGCCGCCCGTAGTCGACGACCTGTCCCCCGGCGATGATCTCGGCCCGGAGCCCCATGCCGGTGATCGGCTGGCTCTGCGAGTTGCGGGCCGTCACCACGACCGCCGCCTGCGAGGCGCCGTCCATGGTCAGCACGTCGGGTGTCGCCGTGATGGCCAGCGAGACGCCGAGTTCCGACGGCCCCGTCAGCTCCGGGGCTTCCTGTTTCTTGACCGTGCACCCCGTCGCGCTCATCAGCGCGACCGCGGCAATGGCCATCCCACGTGCAATCGTCGTTGCGGTCCGCATATTCATCCCCGAAAGCGCGTGTGGTCGCATGAACGCTGCCCTCGCCACGCTCGCGCGCGCTACGTCTCCCGAGCGATTTCCGTTAGTCTTCATCCGCCCAATCGGCGAAGTCGACGCCAATCTTGCCCGTGATGCTGACCTCGTTGCCCGCCTGGTCGCGCCCGTAGAACGTGACATCGGCGATCGTCGAGATGGCCACGGCCCCGCCGAGGCCCGTCAGCGTGATCAGCGGCGGTTCGAACTTGGCCTGCACGCGCACGATGGTGAACGTCGCCTGAACCGCGGTCGATCCCGATACCGTCACGGTGATGCCACCGTCGAAGGCGTGCGGCACGTCGACCCCGGGCGTGTTTCGCCCGTCGGCACGCTTGAACTCCACGCGGTACCGCGTGATCGTGATCGAGTTGTTGGTGGTGGGCTCCGTTGGCAACGTGACGTCCTTCATCGCCAGGCGGAGCGAGACACGGCCGACGTCTTCGGCGACGCCGCCCCTGGTCTTCACGTCTGACGCCAGGACGCCGTCGAACTCCTCCGACGCCGTGCCGCCGCGGGCGGCTTCGAGCCGGTCGATGATCAGGTACGACGATCCGCGCCCCTGTCTCACCACGTCGCCGCACGAGACCGAAGCGACGGCGATGGCCAGCGCGAGGGCGGGCCGTGCGATACGTCCGAAAAGATGCTGCTGGCGCACGATGCTGCTCCCCGGGCTACTGCTGCTGCCCCGGCGGCGGCACGGCCGCCCCGGCAGGCGCAGTCGCCGGCATACGGATGATGCGCGGCGTGATGAAAATCACGATTTCGTCCTGCGTACTCGTTTTCGACGTCGCGCGGAACAGGCGGCCAATCCAGGGCAGGCGCCACAGGCCCGGCGTCCGTTCCTCGCTGTCGCTGTCCACGGTCACCTGGATGCCACCAATCACCGTCGTCGCCCCATCGCCCACCAGCACGGTCGTTTGTGCCCGCTGCGTGTTGATGGCGATGTTCGTGTTGAACTGGTTCACCGCCGCCCCACGCGAGCCGTTGTCGACGTCGACCTCGAGAATCACCGTGTTGGCCGACGTGATGCGCGGAGTCACTTGCAGGTTCAATGCCGCCGTCTTGAACTGCACCGTCGGCACCGTCTGGACCGTCGCCCCGCTCACCGCGGCCGGCAACACCACCTGCGTCGTGTAGGGAATTTCCTCGCCGCGCGTGATCTGCGCCCGCGTGTTGTTCTGCGTCACGATGCGCGGCGACAGCAGGGTCTTGATCTTGCCCTGGCTCTCGAGCGCCGCGAGCTGCACGTTGAGCTGGAAGGCGCCGTTGATCGACCCGAGGGCCAGCGAGGCCGCCGACGGCCCCGCGGGCGAGCTGAGGCTCTCGCCCCCGAGCTCGGCGCTGTTCGGGAACGCGAACGGCAGCGTATTGCCCAGGCGCGGCGACATCTCGCCCGTGAACCCGAATCGCATGCCGAGGTCGCGCGCGACTTCGCTCGTGGTCAGGATGACCCGCGCCTCGATCTCGACCTGCAGTTCGGCCTGGTCGAGCGTCGTGATGAGATCGTCGACGCGCTTGAGCGCTTCGGGCAGGTCCTGCACGATCAGCATGTTGGTCCGCACGTCGACGGCCGTCTTGCCACGCGACGAGATCACGTTCTTGAGCAGCGGCTCGATGGTCGGCGCCTTGGCGTAGTTGAGCACCCGCGTGTAGACCTGCAGTTCGCCCGACAGCGCCTTCTCTTCGGCCAGCTTCCGCTTCTGTCCTTCTTCGTCGCTCAGCACCTTGATGGGCGCGATGCGGACGATGGTGCCGTCGACCGAGTACCCCAGCTGGTTGGCGCGCAGGATGATGTCGAGCGCCTGGTCCCACGGCACGTCGCGCAACGCCACATCGACGGTGCCGTTGACGGCCGGGTCGATCACGAGGTTGAGGCCCGTGATGTCGGCAAAGGTCCGGAGCACGGCCCGCAGGTCGACGCCCTGGAAGTCGAGGCTCACCGGGTGCCCCGTGAACTCGCGGCTGCCCTCGGTGGCCATCGGCTGCAGCGCGGGCTTGGCCGGCGGCGCCGGCTGGGCCGGACGCGGCGCCTGCGCCATGCGCGGTTCGGGCACGACGGGCTTCTTCGGCGCCGGCGCCTGCGCCTGCACCGGAGCGGGCGCGGGGGTGGCCCTGGCCGGTGTCACGGCGTCGGGTGCCACGTCGTCGGCCATCGGCGCCGTTGGCGCAGTGGCCGCCGGCGCGACGGGCGCCGCAACGGGCGTTGGCGCGGCAGCGACGGGCGCTGCCGCTGCGGCGGGCGCGTCGACGCGAGCGGGCGCCGGGACGGCGGCGAGCTTCTCGCCGACGGTGATCACGAGCTCGGTGTCGCCCACCGGCGTCACGTCGTACGGCACCTTCTGCGCGAGATCGAGCACCACGCGGGTCACGAGCGGCGTCCGGCTGTTCTCGGCCACACGCACACGCGCCACGCCATGCTTGTTGACTGCGAGCGACGACGGCACGCGCGAGACGACGCCGGGCAGGTCGATGACGACGCGCGGCGGAGGATCGGCCGAGTCCTCGACCGATCGCGGCACCAGGCGTCCGTTGCCGCGCAGGCGAATGCGCGTGCGGCCATCGACCGACTCCGACACCACCGACACCAGCGCCGTCGCCGGGGCCACCGTCGCCACTGCCGGCGCGGGCGCGGCCGCGGGTGCGGCCCCGGCCACGTCGATGGGCTCGGACGAGGACGGCTCGAAGGCGACGATGATCTCGCGGTGGAGGCTGGTGACGCGGGCGACACGTGGCTCGGAGAGCCGCACGCGCACGCGCGCCACGTCGGCACCGTCACTCGCCGTCGTGGCTTCAAACGCCACGTCGGCGACCGGGCCGCCGGCAGGCGCCGCCAGGGTCGTCACCGCGGCGTCGGCGCGCGCATGGCGCAGGTCGACGAGCACGGTGAGGGGATCGGGTTGCGTCGCGGCATACGACACCGGGGCCGACGACTCGATCACGACCGAGGGACGTTGCGCCTCGATACGGGATCGAACCTCGAGCACCTGCGCGACGGGCACCGCCGCGCGCGTCGTGATGCCCGCGGCCAAGGCCACGCCGACGAACGCGACCAGCGGACGAATCGCGGAACGCGCCAACATTTACCTGCCCTCCTCAGTGGGCCGCAGCGGTTTGCGGATTTCACGCTGCTTGACGAGCGACAGCGGGTCGTTGACCTGCTGGACGAAGACGATCGCGTCGGCCAGCACGGCCTTCACGTTCGCGTCGTACAACTTCTCGCCGCCCCGCACGAGGTACGTCTTGCCATCGGGTGCTTGCACCATACCGAGATAGGCCCCATTGGTGGCGATGATGCCCTTGACGGCGACGTCGCTGACTGCCACCCCGGGCAGGCCGTCTGGGCGTGGTGCCTGGATTTTCTGCTGCTCGACCCCGCGGTTGAGCAGGTTGACGAACGGATCACGTCGGCCTTCGGGGTTGTAGGTATAGCCCTGGGGCGCCGGGGGCGGCAGGCGCGGCGCTTCGACCGCGGCCCCGCGGGGCGCCGCAGGCCGGGCAGCCGGCTTGGCCTGCTGCGCCAGCGCCGGCACCAGTCCGGCCACGAGCCACGCGAGGCTCGTTGCCACGAGGGTGCGCCACGAAACACGCAGAGAGGTCGTCATCGCACTCACCGGTTCGCAGGCGCGGCGGCCGCAGGCTTGGCCGCAGCCGGACGCGCCCCTGGACGCGCGGGCGCAGCCGTCGCCGCGGGCGCCGGGTTCTCGAGCAGCACGAAGGTGGTCGCCAGGCACTCTGCGACGATGGTCGACGTCTTGGTCGGATCGTCGGTGCGGCCGCGCCGCGTGCCTTCCCCCTTCACCACGATGTTGCTCACGTTGATGATGCGCGGCACCTTGCTGACCTTGTCGAAGAAGAACCCGAGGTCGTGATACGTGCCTTCGATCTCGAGCGAAATCGGCCACTCGGCGTGCATCGCCTTGGTGACGATCGCCTGCGGCTTGAATCCGCGGATTTCGAGGTTCGACTGCGTGGCCAGCGTCTGGATGCGGCGCAGCAGGTCGCCCACGTCCTTCTGCTCGGGCAGGACGGCCTTCAGGCCATCGAGGCGCGCCTGCAGATCGGCCACCTGCGCCTGGAACTCCTGCAGCTTGCGGGCCGTGGTCTGCGCCTTGACGATCTCGGCGCGCAGGCCGTCGAGTTGGCGCTGCCGCGTCGCGAGTTCGGCACGGGCGGCGCTGTCGTAGAAGTAGAAGTAGGCGCCGATCGCTCCTGCCGCAACGATCGCGAACAGGCCAACCTGGCCCCACCACGGGATTTTCTTGAGTCCGAGGTCCATGGGTGCGCTCCCCGCTATCGCGCCGGCGTCGCGGCGGCGGCCGGACGCGGGGTGGCAGCCGGCGCGGCTGCCGGCGGGGTCGTCCCGGCCGGTGCGCCTGGCAACTGGAACTGGGCCTTCACGCTGAAGCGCACCACGTCGCCGGTGCCCTGCGCGCTCTCGACCTGTGAATCGATGATTTCGACGGGACGCGCGAAGTACCCGGAATTCTCGAGGTTGCCGACGAAGTCCGACAACGCCGTGAGCGACGTCGTGCGGCCATCGAGCTTCACGCCCGTCGTGTCCTGCGTCAGGGTGGTCAGCCAGAGGCGATCGGGCAACGCACGGCTGATCTCGTCGAGCATCCTGACCGGGCCGCTCTGCCCCTTGCGCAACTCCTCGATGAGCGCCACGCGCTGCTGCAGCTGCTGCTTGCGCGCCTCGAAGTTCTGCACGTCCTGCAAGACCGTGCGCAGGCGCTGCGTCTCGAGCTGCGCGGCCTTGATCTCGGCGTCGACGCGCGCCGACTCCTGCCGGAGCGACACGAAGCGCCAGCCGAGGAACAACGCGGCCGCCGCAAGGATCGCCGAGCCGGCAATCGCCACCTTCTGGGTCGCGAGCAGCGAAGGACGCTTCTTCTGCTCCCGCTCGACCGCGAGCAAGTTGATGCGGATCATCGGTCGCCCACCCGTCGCAGCGCCAGGCCCACCGCCACCGCCGCCGTCGCGGCCACGTCGTCGGGCGCCTGCACGCCGAACTTCGCGGCATCGAACGCGATGCGCCTGAACGGATCGAAGTGCTCGATTTGCGACTCGAACCGGTCGCCAAGCATGTCGGCGAAGCCGTCGACACGCGACGCGCCGCCGCTGACCACGATGCGGTCGATGCGATCGGTGCCGGTCGTGCCGCGGAAGAAGTCGAAGGTCTTCTGGATTTCGAGCAGGACGTTGTCGGTGACGGCGCGCAGGACGGGCCGCGCGTGCTCGAGGTCGAGTCCGTCGACCGCCGTGCCCTGCTTGAGGCGCTCGGCATCCTCGTGCGAGATGTGGAGTTCCTTCTGCAGCGCCTCGGTGAAGGCGTTGCCGCCAATCGAGATGTCGCGGGTGAACAGCGACTGCTGGCCGGCGATGACGTTGACGTTGGTCGCGCTGGCGCCGGCGTTCACGAGGGCGATGATGGCGCCCGGCTCGAGATCGTAGTTGGCCTCGTAGCAGTTCTGCAGGGCGAAGGCATCGACATCGACAATCACCGGCGTGCGCCCGGCCTGGCGAATCACGCCGGTGTAGTCGGCGATCTTCTCCTTCTTGGCGGCGACGAGCAGGACGTCCATGCCCGGCCCGGCCGCCTGGGCGCCCTGGGCGCCCGACAGGACCTGGTAGTCGAGGTTGACGTCCTGGATGTCGAACGGCACGTACTGCTCGGCTTCCCAGGAGATCGACTCGGCCAGCTCGGCCTCCGACATGGGCGGCAGGGTGATTTTCTTGACGATGACGGCCGTGCCCGACAGGGACGCGACGACCTCCTTGGTCTTGAGGCCGCGTTCCTCGAAGAGCCGCCGGATGGCATCGGCAACGGCCGCGCCATCGATGATGGCGCCGTCGACGATGCTGTCGGCCGGCAGGGGCTGGGTGCCAAAGCCCACGACTTTGAACGACTTGCCGGACGGGCGCAGCTCGACGGCCTTCACTGCGCTCGACCCGATGTCGAGCCCGACGAGGGGTCGCGATCTCCAGAACACGGGCAGCCTCATTGCGCGCCGGGCACGTTCACTGTGCGAGGAGCGCACATGTGATCGCACACCGGGTCGCGCCTGTCAACGCGGACGCTCCTGACGCGGTGCGCCGTGGCCTTGCGGGGAGCAAGCATGGTGCCATCGGCGGCCGACCGGCGAAATCCGTGGAATTCGGCCGGTTGAGGAACGGTGTCAGCCGCTGAAGCGCAGGCAATTGACAAATGTTTCGACGCTTCTGCCCGGCCGCACACGCAATCCGTCAGCGAGGGTATCGGCCGCAGGGCGCATCACCGACAGGGGTAATCCGCGCACACGATCGGAATTTCGACGGGCGACCGGGCGGCTGACGCCCGATGACGAAAAACCGGCCAGGCAGCTCGGGGATTGGCCGGACGAGGGCGCCGGCTGGCCGACCACCGGCGCTTCCCGCCCGGTGCGGGCTACGGTATGCTGTCGGGGCTTTCCGCTCACGTCCCCGGCGCCGCCTGGCGCCGCGCGGCGGCACCGGCGTGGTGACTCGCGGGCCGACGCCCGTGCGGCCACACCGCGGCCACACGGGGCGCGGTGCGCCCTGTTGACACATCCGCGCGAAGACGCGTATCCTTTCGGTTTGCCGTCCCTGGTGACGGTCTCAGAGAGGGTTCATGCGCACGTTCGTTCCCAGCGCCACCACGGTCACGCGCCGGTGGCACGTCATCGACGCCAACGGCCAGGTTCTCGGCCGCGTGGCCAGCGCCGCGGCCAAGTTGCTGCAGGGCAAGCACCGCGCGCAGTACGTTCCGTTCCTCGACCTCGGCGACCACGTGATCATCGTGAACGCCGCCACGGTCAAGCTGACGGGCAACAAGGAAACCCAGAAGATCTATCGTCGCCACAGCGGGTACGAGGGCGGGCTGCGCGAAGAACGCGCCAAGGACGTCCGCCAACGGCACCCGGAGCGCCTGATCGAGGAGGCCGTGCGCGGCATGCTCCCGAAGTCGACGCTCGGTGACGCGATGTATCGCAAGCTCAAGGTCTATGCGGCTGCCGAGCACCCGCATTCAGCACAGCAACCCACCGCATACGAGGTCGCCTGATCGTGGCAGTCGCTCAGTACTACGGAACGGGCCGGCGCAAGACGTCGACGGCTCGCGTGTTCCTGCGCCCGGGCACGGGTGCCATCGTTGTCAACCAGCGACCGGTGGAAGAGGCGTTTCCGACGCCGACCCTGCGGGTCGTGATCCAGCAGCCGCTGGCGTTGACCGAGACGGCGAGCAAGTTCGACGTCTACGCGACGGCCGAAGGTGGCGGGATCTCCGGGCAGGCAGGCGCCATGCGCCTCGGCATCGCCCGCGCGCTGTGTGAGTACAGCCTCGAGTTGCGCCCGGCGCTGAAGCGCGCGGGCTTCCTGACGCGTGATTCGCGCGCCAAGGAACGCAAGAAGTACGGGTTGGCTGGCGCGCGCAAGCGGTTCCAGTTCAGCAAGCGCTAAACACGTTCAGGACGATTTGGGAGGAAGCTTGTCGATCGCGGTCAAAGACCTGCTCGAAGCCGGCGTTCACTTCGGTCACCAGACGAAGCGCTGGAACCCGAAGATGAAGGAATACATTTTCGGGGAACGGAACGGCATCTACATCATCGACCTTGGCAAGACGGCAAAGCTGTTCCGTGAGGCCGAGCAGTTCGTGACGTCCCTGGCCGCCGACGGCAAGACGATTCTCTTCGTCGGCACCAAGCGCCAGGCGCAGGACGCGATCGCCGAAGAGGCCGCGCGCTGCGGGATGTTCTTCGTCAACCAGCGGTGGTTGGGTGGCCTGCTCACCAACTTCACCACGATCCAGCGCAGCCTCGGCCGACTCCGCGACCTCGAGTCGATGAGCACCGACGGCCGCTACGACGTGCTGTCGAAGAAGGAAGTGGCGCGCATCGAGAAGGAGAAGCGCAAGCTCCAGAAGAACCTCGATGGCATCCGCCAGATGCAGCGCCTGCCCGACGCCCTGTTCGTCGTCGACACGCGCAATGAGCAGATCGCCGTCGACGAAGCCCGGAAGCTCAAGATTCCGGTGATCGGCGTCGTCGATACCAACTGCGACCCCGACCAGATCGACTTCCCCATCCCCGGCAACGACGACGCCCTGCGGGCGATTCGGCTCTTCGCCTCGCGCGTGGCCGATGCCGTCAACTCGGGTCGGGGCGAGCGCGACGCGGTGAAGGTCGACGAGGCCCCGGCGGCCGACGACCGCGGACGCCGTGCGCCGCGCCCCGTCGCGCGACAGAATCGGCCCGCCGAACCGGCGCCAGCGGCGACCACTCCGGCGTCGGTCTAGGACCGACGCCCGTTCTCGACGCCGGCCCGGGGGCGATCGACCCGGCCGGCGTTTTCTTTGTACCGGCGTGCCCGCACGCCGCCGTTCGACGTTTGCGTGGGGTCCAGGCTGCTGACAGCCCCACGATTCCTGTGGAGACCGATTCATGGCGATCACTGCCGAACTCGTGAAGAACCTGCGCGACCGCACCGGCGCGGGCATGATGGACTGCAAGGCCGTTCTCGTCGAGACCAACGGCGACATCGAGGCCGCCATCGACCTGCTCCGGACCCGGGGTATCGCCAAGGCCGAAAAGAAGGGCGGCCGGACCGCCAGCGACGGCGTGCTCGCCACCTGGCTGTCAGACGACCACACGGCCGGCATGATCATCGAGGTCAACTGCGAGACCGACTTCGTCGCGCGCACCGACGACTTCCAGGCGCTCGTGCAGTTCATCCGCGACCAGGCGATCACGCTCGGCGACGGCGCGACCGCCGAGTGGGCGCAGGATCCGAACGGCCCCATCCACCCGCGCATCCAGCCCGTCATCGCGAAGCTCGGCGAGAAGATCACCGTCTCGCGGATCGTCCGCTTCGCGGGCCGCGGCGTCGTCACGCACTACATCCACCTCGGGGGCAAGATCGGCGTGCTCGTCGAGGCCACCGGCGTCGACGCGTCGCAGGCGAACAACGACGACGTCAAGGCGCTGCTCAAGGAAGTGGCGCTGCAGATCGCGGCCGCCATGCCGACGTATCTCTCGCGCGCCGACGTGCCGGCCGACGTGCTCGAGCGCGAGAAGAACGTCTACCGCGGCCAGATGGCCGACTCGGGCAAGCCCGCCAACGTGATCGAGAAGATCATCGAGGGCAAGCTCGGGAGCTTCTACGAACAGAACGTGCTCGTCGACCAGCCGTCGATCCGCGACCCCAAGGTCAAGGTGTCGCAGATCATCGCGACGGCGGCGAAGGCCATCGGCGCCGACGTCGCGATCTCGCGCTTTGCGCGCATCAAGGTCGGCGAACAGGCCTGAGATCTCCCTGCCGCGCAGGTCCGCGCCCCTCCCGGGGAAGGCGGGCCTGCGCCGCACGCCATGCGCATCGGCCGTCGGCCTGTCGTCGCTGCGATATAATCGCGCCCCGACATGTCCTCTGCGAAACCCGCCTTCTCCCGCGTCCTCCTGAAACTCTCCGGCGAAGCCCTCATGGGCAACCAGGGATTCGGCATCGATCCCGACGTCGCCACGCAGGTGGCGCGCGACATCGCCGAGGTCCAGGCGCTGGGCGTGCAGACCGCCTGCGTCATCGGCGGCGGCAACATCTTCCGCGGCGTCAAGGCCAGCGCCAAGGGCATGGATCGCGCGACGGCCGACTACATGGGCATGCTCGCCACGGTCATCAACGCCCTCGCGCTGCAGGACGCCCTCGAGAAGATCGACGTCGTCACGCGCGTGGTGAGCGCCATCGAGATGCGCGCGGTCGCGGAGCCGTTCATCCGGCGCCGGGCGATCCGCCACCTCGAGAAGGGTCGCGTGGTGATCTTCGCCGCCGGCACCGGCAACCCGTACTTCACGACCGACACGGCGGCCGCCCTGCGCGCCAAGGAGATCGCCGCAGATGCGATCTTCAAGGCGACGAAGGTCGATGGCATCTACACCGCCGACCCGATGAAGGACCCGACCGCCACGCGGTACGACCGCATTTCGTACCTGAACGTGCTCGAGCAGGGCCTGAAGGTCATGGACTCGACGGCCATCACGCTCTGCATGGACAACCACCTGCCCATCATGGTGTTCAACCTGCGCACCCCGGGCAACCTCAAGCGCGCCGTCCTCGGCGAGCCGGTGGGCTCGCTGGTGACGGCCTGACACCTCTCCCGCCGCGCGACGCACCAGCGCCGCGCGGTCGGCTTCACTCCCCCACGGAGCGGGCATCGCCATGGATGTGAACGACCTGAAATCGCTGTACGCCGAAGTCAAGAAGCGCATGGAATCGTCGGTGGAACACGTCCGTCGCGAACTCGCGGGCGTGCGGACGGGGCGGCCCTCGGTCACCATCCTCGACCCCGTGCACGTCGATGCCTACGGGGCGTCGATGCCGCTGAACCAGGTGGCGACCCTGTCGGTGCCGGAGCCGACGGCCATCATGGTGCAGCCCTTCGATCCGCAGTTGATGGGCGTCATCGAAAAGGCCATCCGCGCGGCGAACCTCGGGCTCAACCCGCAGAACGACGGCAAGGCGATCCGCATCCCGTTGCCGCCGCTCACCGAGGAACGGCGGAAGGAACTGTCGAAGCTGGTGCACAAGTACGCCGAGGAGGGCCGGAACCACGTGCGCCTCGGGCGGCGCGAAGCCAACGAGCGCCTGAAGAAGATGCTCAAGGACTCGCTGATCTCCGAAGACGACGAGCGGCGTGGCCTCGACGAGGTGCAGAAGATCACCGATGCGCAGATCGCCGGCATCGACGACCTGCAGCGCAAGAAGGACGACGAACTGCTGAAGAAGCACTGAGCGAGCGCAGCGAGTCGAAGTGAGCGAGCGCAGCGAGTCGAAGTGCCCGCACTGAGCGAGCACCGCGAGTCGAAGTGAGCGAGCGCAGCGAGTCGAAGTGCCCGCACTGAG
>JAEUQQ010000006.1 GCA_016789685.1 Acidobacteriota bacterium
GAGATGCGACAACTGCAGCCACGCGTATCCGGTCTGGTCGTTCAGCACGACCGCGTGCTGGAGTTCGGTCGCGCCTTCCTCGAGCTGGCCCATCCCGAACCAGAGGATGCGCGCGAGCGCCGAGTGCCCGGCGGCGTTGCCCGGATCGAGGCGGATCGCCTCGCGCGTCGCGGCGATGGCCTCGTCGTGGCGACGCAGGTTGGCCAGCGCTGTACCGAGCATGGCGTGGGCGAGGGCGAGGCGGGGCTGAAGGGCGACGGCCCGCTGCAGCGCCTCGACGCCCTTCGCCACCAGTTCGGGGATCCCGATGAACACGCCCTTGAAGTTCGAGGCCGTCCCGAGGCCCACCCAGGCCTCTGCGTAGTCGGGATCGAGCGCCAGCGCGCGCTCGAAGTGGGCGATGGCGCGGTCGAGGCCATCGCGCGAGGCGACGCGCAGGTTGATCATGCCGCGCGAGAACGCCTCGTAGGCCTCGACCGACCGCGTCTCGGGGCGTTCGATGGCCTCGATCGCGGAGTCGTCCAGGCTGAGGCTCAGCCCCTTCGAGAGGCCGAAGACGATACGGTCCTGCAGGTCGAAGATCTCGTCGACGCGGCCATCCACCTTGACCGTGTGGGCGACGGTGCCGCTCGCCACGTCCACCGCCTGCGCCGTGATCCGCAGCATCGCGCCCAGCCGCTGGTACCCGCCGACGATGACCGTCGTCGTGCCGAGGCGGCGCCCGACGTCGAGCGCCTGGTGCTGCTCGACGGTGTCGCTGGCCGGATGAAGCAACTTGGCCGCCTCGAACACCTGGGCGCGCCCGACCACCGTGAGGCACTTGATGCCCTTGAGGTCGTTGGTCACCGTCTCGGCGATGCCCGATCCGATCCAGTCGTCGGCCGCATCGCGGGTGATGTTCGCGAAGGTCATCACGGCGACCGACGAGCAGTGCGTGTGGGTCGGCTCGTGCATCACCGGTGACGGCGCCGGGCCGACGCCCGACGAGGGCGCCTGGAACCCGGAGGCCGCCACCATCGCGCCGGGGCGCACACCGGAATCCAGTTGGCGCAGCACGGTCAGCAGGTCGATGTAGACGTCACGGGCCGACTGGTACCGGAACGCGGGATCCTTGGCGAGCAGCTTCGTCGCGATCGCGTCGAGCGCCGGGGGAACGGCCTGCCCGGTGCGCGAGAGCGGCGCCGGCTCGGCGTTGAGCACCCGATCGATCACCTCCATCGCCGACGCGCCGTCGAACGGCAGCCTCCCGCTCAGCATCTCGTAGAGGACCACTCCCAGCGCAAACAAGTCGGCACGGGCGTCGGTGGCCTTGGCGAGCACCTGCTCGGGCGCCATGTAGCCGAAGGTGCCGAGGATCGTCCCGGCGCGGGTCTCGAAGGTCTGTGCGACGGTGAGGTCGTCGTCGCCGAACGGTGCAGTGGGTCGCGTGACCTTGGCGAGGCCGAAATCGAGGAGTTTCACCCGGCCGCGCACGTCGATCATCAGGTTCGCGCTCTTCAGGTCGCGGTGGACGATGCCGCGCTGGTGCGCTTCGTCGAGGGCATCGGCGACCTGGGCGGCGACGTCCACGGCGTCGCGCACAGGTAAGGCCCCCCGGGCCAGGCGGGCCGACAGGGCTTCGCCCTCGATCAGCTCCATCACGATGAACACGCGGCCGTCGTGCTCGCCGATGTCGAAAATCGACGCGATGTTCGACGATGAGAGGAGGGAGGCCGCCCGGGCCTCTCGCAGCAGGCGCTGGCGCTGTTCGTCGGTGGCGTGGTCGCCGGCGTGGAGGACCTTGATGGCGACGTCGCGGCCGAGGCGGCTGTCACGGGCGCGGTAGACGGTGCCCATGCCCCCCGAGCCGAGGGGCGCCGCGATTTCGTAGTGGAGCACCTGGCTCCCCGGGGTCAGCATCTTCGCCTCGAGCGACACCATGATGGCACGCTGTAGGATGCCCCCTGCCGCGCTGAAGTGTCTGGTGCGGAGGGGTCACATCTTTCATTGCAGCAAAACTCAAGACCTGGCACCGGTGTCAGGTCTTGAAAAATGCTGCAATGAAAGACGTGACCCCTCCGCTCGGGGGGCGGGGGGGGCCGCCGGGGCGGGGATCCCGACCACCGGGCGGCGCACGCGAGCCGGACCCCATGGCCGACTCGTAACATCTCAGCATCGAAGGAACGTGACCGGCGGGCACGCCGTAGTTGCCCGCGGGAGAGCCTGACACAGTGACTGAACTCAAACGCGACCTCGAATCACTCCGCCTCGACGACCGTGCGGCGCAGACGCGGCGGAGGTGGCCATTCGTCATCGTCCTGCTCGCCGCCCTGGGTGCCGCCGGGTGGTACTGGAACCGCTCCAGCGCGCCGCCCGAGGTCGAGGTGACCCGCGCCATCGTCCAGAAGAACGTGTCGGCGCAGGCCGGCGCTCCCCTCCTCACCGCCTCTGGCTACGTCGTCGCGAGGCGGAAGGCCGTCGTGTCGGCCAAGATCCAGGGCCGCCTCGCCGAACTGAGGGTCGAGGAAGGCAGCCGCGTCCGCAGTGGCGAAGTGATCGCCCGCCTCGAGAGCTTCGACTTCGAAGCCCAGCTGGCCCGCGCCCGGGCGCAGGTCGACAGCGTCCGCGCCCAGGTCGGCACCTACGACGCCCGCGTGACCCGAGCCAACGCCGACCTCGCCGAGTACCAGCGTCAGTGGAAGATGGCCGACCGGCTCGCCACCGAGCAGGTGGGATCGGTGGACGCCCGCGACGCCGCCCGCAGCCGCGTGTCGCAGGCCGAGGCCGCCGTTGCCGAAGCGCGCGCCGCCCGGGCGCAACTCGACGCGCAGCTCGCGCAGGCGCAGGCCGACGTGCGCGTGGCCGAGGCGCAGCTGCAGAACACGTTCATCAAGGCGCCGTTTGCCGGCGTCGTGGTCAAGAAGATGGCCGAGGTCGGCGAGAGCGTGGCCCCCATCCCGCCGGGCGTGAACATCTCGACCGCGTCGGGCGCGATCGTGGCGATGGCCGACATGGACACCCTCGAAGCCGAGTTCGACATCGGTGAATCCAACGTCGGGAAGCTCGCCGCCGACCAGCCGGCCGAAATCGTGGTCGAGGCGTTTCCTTCGAAGACCTTCCGCGCGGCGTTGCGCCAGGTGATCCCCACGGCCGACCGCACCAAGGCGACGGTCATGGTCAAGGTCGCGCTCCTCGACACGGACCCGCTGCTCAAGCCCGAGATGAGCGCCCGCGTGACCTTCATGGAGCGCGCCTCGGCTGCTGCGGAGTCGGCCGGCCCGGCCTCGACGGTCATGGCGCCACAGTCGGCCATCGTGTCGCGCAATGGCACGAGCGTCGTCTTCGAGGTGACCGGCGGCACCGTCGTGCGGATGCGGCCCGTCACGACCGGGCTCGCGCAGGGGGGCCAGACGGTCATCAAGCAGGGAGTGGCGGGCACCGAGACCCTCGTGCGCCGCCCGGCAGAGACACTGAAGGATGGCGACGCCATCCGCGTGAAGCAGGACTGAGGAGTCGCCATGTCCACAGATGTCAGGACGCAGGAAGCCGCCGCACCGACAGGTCACGGCGGCGTCTCGGTCGACGTCCGCAAGGTGCGGAAGATCTACACCCGCGACACGCAGACCATCACCGTGCTCGACGGGCTCGACCTGCAGGTGCCGCACGGCGAGTTCCTGGCGCTGATGGGCCCGTCCGGGTCGGGCAAGACGACGTTGCTGAACATGATCGCGGGCATCGACCGGCCGACCTCGGGCGAAGTCATCGTCGCAGGCACCGACGTGGCACGCCTCTCCGAGGGCGCGCTGGCGAAATGGCGGTCGCGGCACGTCGGGTTCATCTTCCAGTTCTACAACCTCCTCCCGGTGCTGACGGCGCGCGAGAACGTG
>JAEUQQ010000021.1 GCA_016789685.1 Acidobacteriota bacterium
CCTTGTAGATGCCCGCTTCCTTCGTCTTCTCGCGCACCACGTCGGCCGTGTCGATGCCGATCGTGAACGACGTCACCGGCGTCTTCGACGCGTCGAGCCCCCAGATGCGGTGCCACGGCTGGCCGAACTTCTTCCCCACCCAGTCGTGCAGCGCGATGTCGACCGCTGCCTTCGCCGCCGTGTTCCCCGTCGCGATGGCGTCGATCGCGTGCAGCACACCATCGAGCTGGAACGGATCGGGAAACTTCGACATGTCGATCAGCTTCAGGAACGCGTCGGCCGAGGCCTGGCTCTCGCCAAGATACGGCGGCATCGACGCCTCGCCGTAGCCAGTCACCCCGTCCTTCTCGACCTCGACCATCATCGTCGGGGTCGTCGTCCGCGAACTCGTCGCGATCGTGAACGTGTGCCGGAGTTCGAGCGTGTAGGGATAAAAGCGCAGCTTCATGTCGTTGACCACGATCGTGAAAGGAGTTGAGGCGGTGGCGGCATGCGTCTCGAACGCCACGGCGGCGCCCGCCAGCGAGAGCAGGCGGAGCACGTCGCGCCGCGATGCCTGTTCAGTCATGACTGACTCCGTAGTAGGGCAGATCCTTGAGCCGCAGCACACCCTGCGCCGCGCCCACGCCGATCACCCGCCTGGCGCGCAGGAACGTCGCCTTGCGGTCGGGCGCAAAGTCGGGATCCGACGCCGCGAGGCTGTTGACGCGCACGTCAGACGAGGCGTGGATGAACCGCGCGCCACCGAGCGATATCGCCACGTGCGTCACGCGCTCCTTGCGCTGCCCCGTCGCGCGCGTGCCGAAATACAGCAGGTCGCCCGGACGCAGGTCGATGCCCGCCGACGTGTCGATCCACTCGCCCACCTCGACCTGCTGGCTCGCATCGCGCGGCAGCAGCACGCCGTTGAGGAAGTACACGGTCTTGGTGAACCCCGAGCAGTCCATGCCCTTGGCCGACGTGCCGCCCCACAGGTACGGCACACCGGTGAAACGACGCGCCGTCGCGACGATCGACTCGGGCGTGTCGCGTGCGGCGGCGACCCACGCGGGATACTCCTGCGCCATCGCGCGAGGCAGCACCGCGGTGCGGCCGTCGGGATACTCGACGTCGTAGTGCCCCGCGGCCTCGCCCGTCACTGCGAGCAACGCCCCCGCCACGACGTCGCTGACGACGGGCGAGGCGGCGTCGGTGCCCTTGCGCAGGAACGCGACCTCGGTCGTCACCAGTACCTTGGGCCTCGTCGACCATCGCGCGAACTCGGCTGGCGTCATCATCGTGATGACATCGTTCGTCCACCCGAGGTAGCGATCCGGCGTCTGCACGTAGAACCACCCCCTGTCGCGCTTGAGGACGTGGAGCGGCGTGCCGAGCACGGCCTGTGTCGCCATCTCGGCGGCGTGGTCGGGCTTCGTGCGGATGTTGATCACGCTGGCGCCGACCACGCCGTGGATGCGGTCGCCGAGATCGGGATGCGGCAGCGCCTGGATCTGGTCGACGAACGTGTATCGCGGCTCCTTGGCGAGCAAGGCGAGCAACTCCTTCTTGAGGGCGGCCGAGTGAATCTCGCCGGTGAGGGTGACGGTCGTGCCTGGCGATGCGGCGGACGGGCTGCCCGGCGTGACGCCAGCCCCGATCCCGCCTTCGACCACGCGGACATCGAAGACCGTCGTCCGGCGATCCGGCGCGAGTTGCTGGCGAACGTCCTCGATGAGTGCCGACGGGCCGATCGACACCTGTTGTGCCGCGGCGTGGCCGCAGGCGAACAGCACGGCCGCGGCGGCGCCCAGGGCGACCCTCCGCATCCGGCAAGGGGCGGGCATGGACGAGGTCCTTTCGTGGCGATCGGCGCCGGGCACGTCACCGCGCCCGTGCACACCGAACCGCCCCGAATGTTACTCCTGTGGCGTCTGCCGTGTCGTGGGATGGCTGTCGGGGGCGATGGTCGAGCCGCGCGGCCGCTAGGTCGCCTGCGCCGACGTGACGCGGGCCCACAGGCGTGCCATCTCGGCTGGCAGTCCGCGCAGCCGTTCCTGTACCTGCTGGTCGAGTGGCCCGCCAAGCACGGCGCGCAATTGCGCGATGTCGTTGAGGTCCTGGAAGCCGCCGGCGAAGAGTTTGAGGCACACGAGGTCGGCTGCCTCGACCGTCGGCGGTGAACCGCGGTCGGCCCCGGTCGTCCGCTCCACAATGTCGCGCATCCAGGCGTGCCGGCCCACCACGAGGTCGACGGGGCGATGGCCCGGGCGTCGGCAACGAACGACGCCGGCAAGTGGGTCGTCCGCGTCGCCACGCCTGACCTCGACGTCAACGCCCTGCAGCCCGTCCCAGAACCCCGTCGCCAGGACCGCATGGTCCACGACGAGCAGGTCGATGTCGATCGTCGAGCGCGACACCCCGAACCACGCCAGCGCGGTGGCCCCGATGACGACGGCCTCGACGTGGCGCTCACGCAACCGCTCGCACACCCGGTCGAGCACGCTGGTCATCGTCGCGACTCGTTCGCGACGCTGGGGCGCCGCCCCGCGGCCCGAGCCCGACGCAGGTCGCTGACGGCCCGATCGTGGTCGAGGTCATGTGCCGCCATGTAGCGTGCGACATCGTCGTCGCCCAGCGCGAGCGCCAGCGCCATCCGCTCGAACGGCGACAGCGCGAGCACGTCATCGAGGGCACGCTCCCGGAGGAACGCCGCGACACGTGACTCCATCCCGGGAGGATAGCAGAGCCCATGCGTCGCGCAACGCCCGGAACTGCGGCCGGGTGCTGGCGGGCGGCGGGCCATGCGCGAACCGGCTACAATCCCCCTGCTTCACCACGAGTTGCGCACCCTGAACGTCCCGCTGGAGCCACCAGGAATGCCCACGATGCTGCCCGCCTGCCCGACGCCCGCCCACGGCCGAGCCCGGCCCGTCGTCCTTGCGACCGCGCTGATCGCCGCCTCATCGCTCGCGTGGGCACAGGCGCCCGCCGAGCGAGCCTACGTGAAGGCAGCGGCATCGGTCGAAGCCCTGTTGTCGCGCGACAAGAACTTCGCGACGCTCGACAACGCGAGCCCTGACGGCACGCACTTCCTCGTGCCCGTCACGAGCGAGGTCTCGACGCTCGCGAAGATTGCGCGCCCGGTGCTCCGCCTCGGCATGCTCGAACTCGACCCGGCCACCGACCGCGAATGGCACTACTCCACCGAGGGCACGCGCGGGTTCACCGTCTTCTCGCTGGCCACGAAACGGTCGTGGCCGATCAAGGTGCCCGCAGACGTGCTGTTGAGCGATGCGCGCTGGTCGCCGGATGGGCGCCGCGTCGCCTTCGTCGTGCACGCCGCCAACGGGTCGTTCGTCTGGGACGCGGACGTCGCCACGGGCGAGGCGCGCCAGGTGAGCGATCGCCGCGTCATGAGCACGATCGCCGCGAAACAGGAAGGCCCGCGCGGCGATTCGTCGGGGGTCATCCAGTGGATGCCCGACGGCTCGATCCTGACACTGCTCGTCCCCGACAACCGGGGACCGGTCCCGCAGGCGCCGGCCGTGCCCACGGGGCCGATCATCAAGCGCAGCCGCGACAAGGCCACGCCGACGCCCACGTACCCCTTCCTGCTCGCAACGCCCCACGACGAGGCGCTCTTCCGCTACTACGCGACCTCGCAGCTCGCGATCGTCGCGGCCGGCAGGGCCCCGACGCTGCTCGGCGCGCCGGCGATGCACCTCGACATCCGCGTCAGCCCCTCGGGGGCGCACGTCCTGCGCGAACAGATCGCGGAACCGCTCTCTGACATCACGGGCTACTCGAGCTTCGGCCGCGTCCTCGATGTCGTCGATGCCAGCGGCCGCCGCGTGGCCGAGATCCGGAAGACGCCGCTGCGCGAGGGCCAGCGCCGTCCCGGCGGCGATGATGACGAGGCATCGCCGCGCGACGTGTCGTGGCGGCCAGATGGGAAGGGGCTGACGTACCTGCAGCGTGAACCACGCCCTGCGCGAGGCGAAGAGGGCGCGGCAGCGTCGGCGCCGCCGCGGAAGGACCGCGTGATGTTCGTCGCGGCGCCATTCGACGTGACGACGGCGGTGGCGGTGGTCACGTCAGACGACCGGATCGTGTCGCACGTGTGGTCGGCCGACGCCACGAGGCTGTTCGCGACGACCACGCGGCGTCCCGGCACGGCCGGCGCCGGGCACCAGGACATCGGCGTGCACGACCTGGCGGCGACGCCGTCCACGCGCACCCTGCTGGCCGCCGACATCGACGCCGACAACATCGTGGCGCTGCCTGGCGCCATCCTCACGCGCGCGACCGCCAACGGCACCGTGTCGGCCATCGTGTCGCGCGATGGCCGCTCGGCGTTCCTCGAGGGCGACGGATTCAAGGCCGACTTCCGCCCGCAGCCGTTCATCGATCGCGTGGCCCTGGCTGACGGCGCGAAGACGCGCGTGTTCGAAGGTTCGCGCGAGATGTTCGAGAAGCCGCTCGTTGCGCTCGATGCCGACGTCACGCGCCTCGTGATCTCGCGCGAGTCGGCGACGGTGTTCCCCGACAGCTACCTGTGGACGGCCACCGGCGCCGAGAAGCTCACCAGCAACGTCGATCCCTACCCCGAGATCACCGGCGCGACGCGGGTCGACTTCGACTTCGTGCGCCGCGACGGCCTCGAGGTGCAGGCGCGCATCTCGCTGCCGGTCGGCTACGTGGCGGGCACGCGCGTGCCGGCGATGTTCTGGACGTATCCGAGCGAGTACACCTCGCCGAAGGCGTACGAACGCGGCGCCATCCGGACGCGCAACCGCAACAGGCACACGCCACTCAGCTTCCTCCGCTGGTCTGACATCTGGCTGACGCAGGGCTACGCGCTCGTCCATCCAGACGTGCCCATCGTCAGCGAGAACCCGAACGACCAGTTCGTGCCCGACGCCGAAGACACGCTGTACGCGGCGATCCGCGCCCTCGATGCGATGGGGTACATCGACGTCGATCGCGTGGGACACGGTGGCCACAGCTACGGCGCGTTCACGACGGCGAACCTGCTCGCGCACACACCGTTCTTCAAGGCCGGCATCGCGGGCGACGGCGCGTACAACCGGTCGCTGACGCCGATGGGGTTCCAGGGCGAGCGCCGGTCGATCTGGGAGGCGCGCACGACGTACCTCGAGATGTCGCCGTTCTTCTACGTGGATCGGATCAACACGCCGCTGCTGATGTACCACGGCGGCTCCGACAACAACACGGGCACCTTCCCCATCCAGTCAGAGCGCCTGATGCAGGCGCTGACCGGACTCGGGAAGACGGCGGTGCTGTACGTCTATCCGTTCGAGTCGCACGCGCCACGGGCCAGGGAGCACCTGTCTGACCTGTGGGCGCGCTGGCTCGAGTGGTTCGACATGTACGTGAAGCACGCGAAGGATGCGCCGGCGGCGACCACCGCCGGCCGGTGATCCGGCGCCCGCGCGTCGCGGGCGCGCGGGCGGCCAGCGCCGCAGGCTCGTCAGGAACGCCGCCGCGAGGTCGCGTCGGCCGCCACGTTGATCGCCCACACCGTCGCCGCCATCGCGACGACGGGCGCGAGCAGCCACGGGGCCGTGTCGAGCGCGCGGACCGATGCGGCATCCTGCAGCAGCGTGCCCCAGCTCGGGTTGTCGGACGGAAAGCCCAGGCCCGCGAACGACATCGTCGCCTCGGCCAGCAGGAACGCGGGAAACAGCACCAGGGCTTGCGCGACCACGACGGGCCCCGCCTGCGGAACGAGGTGACGCACCAGCACGCGCCACGGCGAGGCGCCCGTCGCCACGGCGGCCTGCACGAAATCGCGCGACCGCTCGCTCGCGATGACCGCACGCGCCGCACGCGCCACGAGCGGCGCCCCGATCGCGCCCAGCACGGCCGCGGTGACGAGGAACAGCGTCACCGGCGACACCACCAGCGGCAGCGCCGCCCGTACCGCCAGCAGCACGTACAGCGCCGGCAGCACGATCACGAGTTCGCTGAGCCGCATCAGCGTGGTGTCGATCACTCCGCCCGCAGCGCCGGCGGCCGCCCCGACCAGCACGCCGATCAGGAGCGCGAGCGCCGTCGCGGTGGCCGCCAGCACGACCGATACGCGCCCGCCGTGCACGACGCGCACGAACACGTCGCGCCCGATGGGATCGGTGCCCAGCCACGCGCGCCGGGTCGCCGCGGGCGGTGCCGCGGCGTCAGTCGTCGCGTCGGTGGTCGTCGGCGATCCGCGCACCGGCGTCAGGGGCGGCTGGAGCGACGGCCCGACCAGGGCGCCAGGGTCGCCGCGCCCCAACCACGCCGTGGCGACGAGCAGCACGCCGGCAATCAGCAGCAGCCGCCTGAGGCTCATGGGCGCCCCCGCGGGTCGTCGACCGACTCGACGCGAGGATCGACGAGCACGATGGCGGCGTCGCCAAGCGCGTTCGCCACGCCGACGAACAGGGCGGCGGCCGCGGCGCACCCCGCCATGAGGGGCGTATCGCGCGACGTGAACGCCTCGTACGCGAGGCGTCCGAGCCCAGGCCACGCCGTGATCAACTCCACCGCCAGCGAGCCGCCGAGCAGCGACCCGCCGAGCGCGCTCGCGATGCCGATGAGCGGCGGGGCCGACAGCCGCAGCGCATGTCGCCATCGGAGCGACGCTGCGGCGAGCCCGCGGGCGCGCAGGGCCGTCATCACAGGGGTCCGCCGCGTCTCGACGAACACGCGCGCGTGCGCCCGCTCGAGCCTCGCCGCGAGCGGCAGCGCGAGCGCGAGCGTGGGCACGGCCGCAGTCAGTAACCAGCCCGCGGCGCCCGTGGCGCCGATCGCGGCGGCCTGCCATCCGCTGCGCCAGGCCAGCCACGAGAGCAGGATGGCGAGCAGCAGCGGCGGACATGACTGCAGGGCAATGGCGCACACGCGGATGACGCGGGGCCACGGCCCGGGACGTGCGGCCGTTGCCGTGGCCACGCCCACGCCGAGGGCGACGGCCAGCACGAACGCGAGCAGCACGAGCGACGCCGTGCGGGCGGCGCGTTCGGCCACCAGCGGCAGCACGGGCCGGCGGAACTTCTGCGACGCCCCGAAGTCGAGCGTGGCCACGTTCACGAACCACTGCCGCGCGACGTCGCCGGCCCCCCGCAGGCGCACATCGTCGGCCTGCGCGGCGTCGTACTCTGCGCGCGTCGCGCCCGTGCCGTAGAGTTCGACCGCCGCGCCGCCCGGCGCCAGGCGCGCGAGCAAGACCGCACCGAGCGTCGCCACCAGCACCAGCGCGGCGACGAACACGAGGCGGGCCACCGCACGCCGAACGAACGAGACCGCCGAGACGCTCATCGCTGGGTGGGGGTCAGAGTCCCATCGGCCGGTGCGCCATGGCGGCGAAGTCTAGCACGCAGGCCGCCTCCCCACGGGGGCTCCCGATGGCCATGGCATCACCCCGAACTGGGTCAAAGTGCGCCGATCGCGGCCGCCGCGCTGATGGCGGTACGCCCGGGGCCGATTGCTCACACATGTCCGCCTCATAAGGCAGGGACCTCCCGGGCAGCGCCCTGGCCCGGGCAAGGAAAAGAACCATGAAGAAACCCGTCACGCTCACGTTTCGCATCGTCGGGTTGCTGGCCTTCGTGGTGGCCTGCTTCCTCGGCATGTCGGCCTGGTTCTTCGCGCAATACCGGGCCGGCCTCTACGCAGAAAAGCAGGACGCGACACGCAAGACGGTCGAGGTCGCCTACAGCGTCGTCGACTTCTACGCCGCCCAGGCCAGGGGGACGGGCGCGACCCTGACCGCCGACGAAGCCAGGCGCAAGGCCATCCAGGCCATCAAGCACCTCCGCTACGACAAGGACAACTACGTCTGGATCAACGACCTCGAGCCGCGGATGGTGATGCACCCCTTCAAGCCGGAACTCGACGGCACCGACCTCTCGGGCAACGCCGACCCGACGGGCAAGAAGCTGTTCGTCGAGATGGCCGCCATCTGCCGGGCCAAGGGCGAAGGGCCCGTCCCCGGCCCAAGCCCAACCATGACGAACCCCAGCCGAAGCTGTCGTACGTGAAGCTGTACGCCGACTGGGGCTGGGTCATCGGATCGGGCGTCTACGTCGACGACGTCGATGCGCAGGTGCAGAGTGTGCTGGCGTGGTTCGTCGGCGCCGTGTGCGTCACGTTGCTCGTCGTGGGCCTCGCCGCGACGCTGACGGTGCGCTCGACCGTTGCGACCGTGGGCACGGCACTGACCGCCCTGCGCAACGGCTCGCGCGAAATCGCCGCCGCATCGGCGCAGGTCTCGACCGCGGCCCAGGGCCTGTCACGCGATTCCTCGCAGCAGGCCGCCTCGCTCGAAGAAGTGTCGGCCTCGCTGCAGACCATGGCGGCCACCACCCGTTCGACGGCCGACAACGCCCGCACCGTGGCCTCGCTCATGGGCGAGTTCGACGGCGAAGTGCAGGCGTCGAACGCGATGCTCGGCGAGATGGTGTCGGCGATGGCCGGCATCGAGGAATCGTCGGGCAAGGTGTCGCGCATCATCAAGACGATCGACGAGATCGCCTTCCAGACCAACATCCTCGCGCTCAACGCCGCCGTCGAAGCCGCGCGCGCCGGTGAAGCGGGCATGGGCTTCGCCGTCGTCGCCGACGAAGTCCGGAACCTCGCGCAACGTGCCGCGCAGGCCGCACGCGACACCGGCGGCCTCATCGCAGAGTCGGTCACCAACGCGCAGCAGGGCACGGAGCGCGTGCGCAAGGTCTCGACCGCGATCGCGGGCTTCACGACGCGAGTCGCCAGCGTGCGTGACCTCGCCACGTCGGTCATGGACTCGAACCGCCAGCAACAGCAGGGCATCGACGAGGTGTCGGGCGCCATCGTCACCATGGAACGCATGACGCAGCGCACGGCCGGCACCTCGGAAGAGTGCGCCGCCGCCAGCGAGGAACTCAACGCGCAAGCCGAGACGTCGCTCGCGCACGTCGGCGAAATCGCCGCGCTGGTCGGGCGCGCGCGGCACGCAACCACGCCCCACACGCAGGCGCACGCGCCGCGGCTCGAACATGCGCCGCTTCGGCCGGGCGCGCTGCGCCGGGTGTCGTGACCGCGGGCGGTCGCCCCCATTCATCGCCTCATCGCACGGAGAACGTTCATGAAACGCACGTGGCTCGTCGTCGCACTCCTCCTGGTCGGGACCGCACCATCGGCCCGCGCCCAGGGCACCGCAACCGGACGTTCATGGTGGGACACGCCGCCGCCGCGTGCGGCGACCGCCACGGCCACGGCGACGCTGCGGGCATCCGAGAAGTCGGGAAGCCCGTCGGCGGGCAAGCCCAAGACGACCACGCTCGCGTCTGCCGACGCCGCGCGATCGTTCTGGGGAGAGCCCGTCGCGACGCCTGCCGCGCCAAAGGCCGAGACGGCAAAGCCCGTCGCGGCCGCCGTTCCGGCGAAGGCCACGCCCGCCAACACATCCACGGCGCCAGCCGTCGCGGCACCACGCAAGGCCGCGACGCCCCCGGCGCGCGGCCGGCGCGACGCCGCTGGCGCGGCGTCAGCCCAAGGTGCGCGTCGTCTTCGCCGACACGGCCTGGTCTGACGTGCCGACGGCGACCACCACGGCCGCCGCACCGACGACAAGCGCGACGACGCCCGAGCCGGCCACGGCGCCCCGGACCGATGGCGCGCGTGCAGCCGACGCCCCGGCCGAGATGGCTCCGGCGGCGACGACTGCGGCTCCGGCCGCGGCTCCGGCGCCCGCGCCGGCCGCAGCGGCAGCCCCCGCGCCGGCTCCGGCAACCGAGGCGGCCGCAGCACTGCCGATCAAGATCCCCGCGCTGACGGGGGCCATCATCCGCGTCAACGACGAGACGAGCTTCAGGTTTGGCGTGCTGTTCCAGGGGCAGGCCGACTGGCAGCAGGTGGCCGCCGGCGGCGACGCGCAGCAGAACCTCTTCCTGCGACGGATGCGGCTGATGTTCGGCGCCACGATCGCCAACCGCTTCAGCTTCTTTGCCGAAACCGACAACCCCAACCTCGGCAAGTCGACGGGCACCTCCAAGACGATCTCGTCGGGCCTGTTGCTGCAGGACGCGTTCTTCGGCTACCGGCCCGTCGAGAACCTCGACATCTGGGCGGGGCTGATCATCATCCCGCTCTGCCGCAACTGCATGCAGTCGGCCACCAGCCTCATGGCGATGGACTACGGCGCGTTCTCGTTCCTGCAGAGTGCGCCGACGACCTCGGCGGTCGGCCGCGACACCGGGTTCCTGGCCCGCGCCTACGGGTTCAAGAAGCACCTCGAGGTCAGGCTCGGTGCTTTCCAGGGCGTGCGGCAGGCCGGGTCGACCAATGGCTTCCGCTACGCGGGCCGCGTGCAGTACTCGTTCGGCGATCCCGACGTGGTGCAGATGTTCTACGGCGGCAGCACGTTTGGCGCAAAGCGCATGGTCGTGGTGGGCGGCGGCTTCGATCGCCAGGACGACTACCAGGCGGTCGCGGGCGACATCACGGTGGATCAGCCGCTCGGGCCGGGCGCGGTGTACCTGCAGTTCGACGCCATCCGCTACGACGGCGGCACGTTCCTCAAGACGCTGCCGCGGCAGACCGACCTGCTGTTCGAGGGCGCGTACTACCTCAAGAAGATGAAGCTGGCGCCCTACGTGCAGGTCGCGATGCAGCGCTTCGACGCCGAGGCGCTCAGGGCGGGCGACCAGACGCGCACGCAGGTCGGCGTCTCGTACCTGCTCAAGGGCAACAACGCCAACCTGAAGGCGGGCTACCTGTTCGTCGGCAACAACGGCAAGGACCCGCTCAAGGGCTTCACCGTCCAGTTCCAGACGTTCTTCTACTGATACCCTCGACGGGGGCGCTGGACGATCAGCGCCCCACGATCGACAGGTCGTCGGCGTTCCACAGCACCGACGGTTGCAGGATGCCTGGCCGCACGCCGGCCAGGCGCCGCGACGTCACCACCGTGACCCGCGGCACCGCGAAGTAGATCGCCGGCTGCGCGGCGGCAAACGTCTTCTGCACCTCGGCGAACAACCGCGTGCGCTCGGCGGGATCGAGCGAGCGCACCTGCAACTGCATCAGGCGGTCGATCTCGGCCTCCCACGGCGTGGCCGGCGTGGCCTGCGCCGGATTCCACGGGTGGAACGATCCCGACGACATCCAGAAATTCAGCTGCGACGCCGGGTCGGTGTCGCTGGCGAGCGCGCCGAAGTAGGCGGCCTCGTACTTCCCCGTCGTGATGGCCTCGACGAGCGCCCCCTGCTCGAGCGGCACCACGTCGAGCGCGAGGCCCACGGCCCTGACGGCCTGCTGCAGGAACGCCGCGCCACGCTCGCGCGCGGCATTGCCCTTCTGCGTCAGCACGGTCAGCCGCGCGGGCGAGCCGTCGGGCGCGTCGCGCTGGCCGTCGCCGTTGCGGTCGGTGAGGCCAATCGTGTCGAGCAGTGCCTTCGACGCCGCCAGGTCAAAGGGCGTCATCGTGCGCGTCGGGTCGAACCAGGCCTTGTTGCCGGGCGTCACGAACCCATCGACGGCCACGCCCTGTCCCTGGTACACGGCGTTGGCCATGGTGGTGCGATCGACGGCCTTCGACAGCGCGATGCGGAACTCGTCGCGGCGCTTCCACCCGCTGACGCCGCCATCGGCCTCGGCCTTCAGGTTGAGCCACAGCATGTCGGGATCGAGCCCCACGCCCACGTCGTGCAGGCGCACCGTGCCGGCCTCGGCGGCGGTGCGGGCGGCGGCGAGATCGTCGGGACGCAGGTCGCCGGTCATCACGTCGAGGCCGCCGTTCGACACCTGCAGGAACTCGGCGTTCTGGTCGGGCACGATCTGCACGGTGAGGCGATCGAGCTTCGGGAAGCCCTTGCGGAAGTAGCGTGGGTTGCGCACGAACACCAGGCGTTCGCCCGGCGCATACGACTCGAGCAGGAACGGTCCGAGGCCAACGAGCTGCGCCGGCGGCGTGGTCGTGGTCCACTGATCGCGGAAGGTGCCCGCCTCGAGGGCCGCGCCGAGCACGTGCTGCGGCAGGATGGGCAGGCCGTCGAGCGTGCGGAGCGCGGCCGCGGTGGGCTCGGCGTACGTCAGCTTCACCTGGTGCGGGCCCAGGACCTCGCACTGCACCGGCTGCCCCGCCACCATGAGCGCGTCGGCCACGGTGCTCTTCACCGACGGATCGAAGGCGGCCTTGAACGAGAACGCGACGTCTTCCGAGGTGAAGGGCGCGCCATCTGACCACACCACGTCGTCGCGCAGCGTCAGCGTGAGCGACCGCCCGCCGTCGCCGATCTGGTGCGCGGTGATCAGCCAGGGCTCGACCTCCTGCGTGTCGAGCTGGATGCGGACGAGCCGTGCGTGCATGAGCACCGACACGAGGTGCGAGGCCCGCTCGCGCGCGACGTAGCGGTTGAAGCTGCGGGGCTCGGAGCGCATCGCGGCGACGGCATGCTGGGGCACCGCAGGCGGCTCGACCTGGCGCGGGCGCACGAGGAAGTACAGGCCGCCGGCCAGCAGGACGGCAGCAAGGGCGAGGGGCAGCGCGCGGCGCATGGGCACCTGGATCCGGAACGGGAGGCGCGGGATGCACCCCTCCGGCCCGTGGTATCGGCCGGTATCGTCCCTCCTATTAGGGCTGGCCGCCGAGGGGCGGAGAACGCGGGGTCAGGTCTTGAGAAACGCTGCAATGAAAGACGTGACCCCGCCAATCACTCGATCCAGAGGGGCGAGCTCCAGGCGGCGACGGGGCGACGGTGGAACACGGGGACGTAGACGTCGGTGGTCGTCGTCTGCCAGACACGGACGTAGTAGATCGAGGGGCCCCGCGACGGTTCCGTGAAGGTCGCCGTCACATCGGCATCACCACGTCCCGCCTGCGTGAACGCCGTGTCCCACTGCCCGCTCCCGCCCTTCACGAAGCGGAACACCTCGATGCGGTCGATCGGCCCCGTGCCGTGCACCTCGACCGTGAACGCGAGCGGCTGGCCCTTGGCCGCCGCGAGCGTCGTCCCCATCCGCTGCCCGTTCACGCGCACGTCGAGCAGCAGCCGTTCGCCCGTGGTCGCATACGTCGCGCCTGCCTCGATGGCGTCGAGGATCCCCTTCCGGTCGAACGTCGCCGCGGTGACCGCCGTGAGCCCGTTGTGACGCTTGCCCGGCTGCCCGTTGTGGTCGTCAGACGACGCGACGGTGGTGAGGCGGTGCCCCAGCGCCCACGCGTCGCGCGCGTAGCTCGGCCCCTTGCGCGACAGGGTGAAGGGCGCGCTCACCTGCTGCTCGTACGCCAGCGGGCTCGCCGGATCGTACAGTTCGCTCTGGCCGTGCGAGCTGAAGATCTCGAACAGCTTCGTCGATGCGAAGAAACTGGTGTTCACCGCGAAGTCGTTCACGGCCCACACCACGCCCGAATGGTGCACGCCGGTGACGTTGCGCGCCCCAGCGAGGTAGGTCGCCAGCACGTCCCGGGCCATCCCCCGCGCCCCGGTCAGCATCGCCTCGGGCACGGGCTGCGCACAATCGTCGAACGTCGCGACGACGTGGTAGGTGCCCACACTCGTCTCGAAACCCAGGAACGGCACGAAGCGCCCGGGCTCGTAGGCCTCGCGGCAGACCCGCTGCGCCCGCTCGCGGTAGACGGCGTAGCCGCCATTGGCGTGGTTCGACATCGAGTGGAAGTCGAGCATCGAGACGTCGCGCGCGTACTCGGTCGTGACGCCGCCCGCCGCCGCGTCGTGGTCGGCCTCGCTGTGGTTGTGGATGTCGCCCCAGTACGGCCCCGTGGGCGTGGGCGTGATCCTGATGGGATTCGACACGACGCCGTCGACGGTGACGCGATGCACACCCGGCGCGTCGAGGGTCATCGTCTTCTGCGCGCTGGCGACGAGGTTGTCGAACCGATCGAGCGAGACCATCCTCACCGGGAACGGTGTTCCGGGGCGCGCCGCCGAGGGGACGATGACGCGGTGGGTGACCGCTGGCCCGGCGAGGATGGCGAACGTCGGATCGGGGCCGATGCGCTGGCCGTCGATCGCGACGTAGACGGGGTACGCCGCGCTGGCGACCCATGGGGTGCTGGTGCGGTAGACGACGACCACCTCGGCACCGGCAGGCAGCGCCTCCCTCGCCCGGGCGTTGACCGCCTGGCCGTGGCGCGACGTCGCGGCGGGTCCGAGTTCGAACTCGCGTTTCTCGACCGTGACGTCAAACAGCGTGTCGTCGCGTCCTGCGACCTCGACGGTCACCGTGTCCCACCGCGTGAACTGCGCGAAGTTGCCTGATGCGGCGGCCGCGGCGGCGTTCGCGGGCGGTGTCGTGGGCATCACGATTTGCGGATCGCGCACGCCGAGCGTCTTGGTGAGCGAGTAGCTCTGCAGCGTCGCCAGCATCGCGCTGGGCAGCTGCGTCGTGATGACGGCGCCGGCGGCCAGCGCCCGCCCCGGCGTGATCCGCACGCGCATGACCACGGGCGCATAGGCCGGCAGGACCGACGGCTCGATCACCGCGACAGGCGCTCGCCTGGTGGCATCGGGCGGCACCTG
>JAEUQQ010000029.1 GCA_016789685.1 Acidobacteriota bacterium
CGGTCGCGGGCTTCGCCGCGCGTACGCGGGCGACCCTCACCTTCCGCAACGACGCCGGCCGCGTGCTCGAAGGCGAGTTCGTCTACCCCCTCCCCGACACGGCGGTGATCTCGGGCTTTGCGCTCGATGTCGGCGGACGCATGGTCGACGGCGTGGTCGTCGAGGCGCAGCAGGCGCGCATCGCCTTCGATACCGAGGTGCGGAAGGGCATCGATCCCGGCCTGGTCGAGTGGGTGCGGGGAAACACCTTCAGGACGCGCGTCTGGCCCCTGCCGGCCCGTGGCCGTCGCACGGTCACCATCGAGTACATCTCTGAACTCGCGGAACACGCCGCAACCGACGGCCTCGATGTGTCCTACGAGCTGCCGCTGCGCTTCGACGTCGCGCTCGAGGCGCTCGCGCTGCGCGTCGAGGTGGTGCGCACCGACCTGCGGCCGGTGGTGCGATCGGGCCCGGCAGACTTTGCGTTCTCGCAGTGGCAGGATCGCTACGTCGCCGAGGCCTCGAGCCGCAACGTCCGTCCAGACGACCTCGTCATCACCCTCCCGCGCGTCCCGCGCGACACGGTGGTCGTCGAGGCCGACCCCGGCGGCGAAACGTATTTCACTGTCGATGACATCCCCGACGTCCCGAGACCCTCGGCGGGTGCCATGCAGACGCCGTCGCGGATTGCCGTGCTGTGGGATGCGAGCCTGAGCCGCGAGCGCGCAGACCGCGTGCGCGACCTGCGCCTGCTGGCCGCGCATCTCGCGCGCCTGGGCGACGTCACCGTGAGGGCGGTCGTCTTCCGCAACGTGCCAGACGCACCGCGCGACTTCACCATCCGGCGCGGCAACGCGGCCGCACTGATCGACTACCTGCGCGGCCAGCCGTGCGACGGCGCGACCAACCTGGCCGCGATCGCGCAGCCCGCGAACGTCGAGTACGCGCTGCTGTTCACCGACGGCCTGTGGACGCTTGGCAGCCGCCCCTCGTGGATGGCGACGCGGCCGCTCTATGCCATCAGCGGATCGTCTGACGCCGACCATGCGCTGCTGTCATCACTCGCCGTCGCGAGCGGCGGCGCGCACATCAACCTGCAGCGCCACTCAGACTCCCAGGCGCTCGACCGCATCGGCCGGCCCGTGTTCTCGCTGCTCGGCGTCGAGGCGACGACGGGTGTCGCCGACATCGAGCCACGTGGCGCCCAGCCGGTCGCGGGGCGCGTCACGATCGCGGGGCGGTTGCTGGCACCTGCGGCGACCCTTCGACTCCGATACGGCGTGGCCGGCGGCGACGAGGTCGTGAAGACCGTCGAACTCCGGCGCGGCACAACAACGTCAACGGGTATCGCGGCAAGGCGATGGGCGCATCGTCGCGTGGCGTCGCTCTCACTCGACGCGCGCACCAACCACGAGGAACTGGTTGCGATCGGGCAGCGTTTCTCGATCGTGACGCCGGGAACGTCGCTGCTGGTGCTCGAGCGTTTCGAGCAGTATCTCGAGCACCGCGTGATGCCGCCGGCAAGCCTTCCCGACCTGCGCGCCAGGTACGAGGCGCATGTCCGCCAGGCCGCCAGCGACGAGAAGGGAAAGAAGGCGTCCCACCTCCGCAACGTGCTCGCGATGTGGGAACGGCGGGTGGCGTGGTGGACGCGAACGTTCGAGGTGAAGCCGGGATTCCGCTACGCGGAGCCGCCGGCAGCCCGCGGCAGCCAGCGCGGACGACCGGGCGCCGCAGGCGGGGCTCCAGACAGGGGTGTCTCAGGGGTGGTGGGCGGAATCGTCGGCGGGGTGCCCGACTCGCCGCCACCGCCGTTGCCAGCGCCCGTCGGCGCGGCACCCACCGAGGCGCCGGGGCAGGCCGAGATGGTCGCCGTCGAGGCGGCCCAGGCGGCGCCCGCGGGCGGCAACGCCGCCACGATCGCGGTGGCTGCCTGGAATCCCGACACCCCGTACCTGCGGGCGCTCGACAACGCCGCGCCGTCGCGGGCCTACGACACGTATCTCGACGAGCGGGCGCGGGCGGGCACCAGCCCCGCATTCTTCCTCGACTGCGCCGACTTCTTCGCGCGGCGCGGCGAGCGCGCCCTGGCGATCCGCATCCTGACGAGCGTCGCCGAACTTCGGCTCGAAGACGCACGCCTGCTGCGTGTGCTCGCGCACCGGCTCGAGCAAATCGAGGAAGTCGACGTGGCGATCGAGGTCTTCGAGCACGTGCAGCGCCTGCGCCCCGAGGAACCACAGTCGCATCGCGACCTGGCACTCGCGCTCGATCGGCAGGCCACGACGCTGCAGGGCACCGCGACGACGCCGGTGCCCTCCGCGATGGCCCGCTACGGTCGCGCGCTCGAGTTGCTCGGCGATGTGGTGA
>JAEUQQ010000033.1 GCA_016789685.1 Acidobacteriota bacterium
GGCCCGCCGGAACCCGTCCAGCTCGCCCATCAGCGTGTACGTCCCCGGATCCACGAAGTCGATCAGATACCGCCCTTCGCCATCCGTCGTCCGCGACACCGCCACGCCCGTCTCGACGTTCGTCAACGTCACCGTCGCGCCCGGCAGCGCCCCCTTGCTCTCATCCACCACCTGCCCCTGGACACGCGCCCGGTAGTCCTGGGCCCCCGCGTTCGCGGCAGCTGCGACCCCCAGGCACGCAGCCAACGCGAGCCTCACCGCAACTTTCACCATTGCACCGACCTCCTCCAACACGTGTTTCCGGTTTGCCGAGCCCACGCCTCTTGCGCACAATCGTTCAGCCAGGCGGCGCCGGGATCCGGCCGGCGCATGGCCATGCCGCCGCGACGCCCCGCTGGGCATTGGCGGCGGTTGCTCGACAAAGTGGATATTCCACTTTGCCATTCGGCGCCATAAGAAAAGACCAAGCCATGACGAATGTCAATCACTTTCTATGGGGCGTCTTCATACCGATCGTGGCCATATTCCGCGCCAGCCACGCCTCATGCCACGCCCTCCAGCCCAGCGGTCCGCACGACCGTGTGCCTCGATTGGTCAAACCTCTATACGGGCCTGAACCCAACCTGGCGCTGCAGGCGTCTCAACGCCGGACTGGAGGCGGCCTGGCGTCCGACGGACGGGCGTCGCGTACCGCCCTGTGGGTGGCTTCCATGACTCGACGGCGCCGCAACCTGTGTCGCGTCGCGCTCCTGCTGGTCGTGGCGGCCGGACCGGAGGCGCCTGCCGAGGGGCAGGGGCAGGCAACCGGCGCGAGCGCCTCGTCTCTGGCTCCCGTCAGCGCCGCCGACGCCGCGGCGGCCACCTACCGCGATCTGCCGGACCTCGCCGTCCCGGTGACCCTGGTCGCCGGCCGCTGGGAGGGGAATCCTTACGTGCCTGGCGGCGCGGCCCGTCCAACGGTGACGATGGTGGGTGACCTGGCGGTGATCGGCGACCTCGACGGCGATGGTGTCGCCGAAACGGCCGTATTGCTGGCTCAGGGTGGCGGCGGCTCAGGAGAATTCGTTCACGTCGCCCTGCTCGCCCGCCGCGGCGGCAACGTGGTGCACCTGGCCACCGCTCCGCTTGGTGACCGCGTGTCGGTCAGGCGCCTGACCCCAGAACCACTCGCCATCGCCATCGAGGTGGTCCAGCCATCGGCCAGCGATGCCCGCTGCTGCCCCGGCGACCTGGCGACCCGGACCTTCGACGTCCGCGATGGGCGTCTGGTCGAGCGGCCGGCCGTCGTCAGCGGCAGATTGTCGCTCGAGGCCCTTGCCGCAACCGACTGGACGTTGACCCACCTGGGCGCGAACGAACCCGCGCCACGCCAGCCCGTGGTGTCGCTCAGGGTCGACGGAGGGCGCATCGCCGGTCTCGCCGGCTGCAACAACTACACCGCGGGCGTCTCGACGGGGGTCTCACCCGGCGAGATGACGACCGGGGCCGCAGCGGCCACGCGGAAGATGTGCCCGCCCGACAGCATGGCACTCGAGGCGCGCTACCTGCGACAACTGGCAGGGGTCAGGCGGTTTGGCTTCCTGGCGGGCAAGCTGGCATTGACCTGGGAACACGAAGGCGGGACGGGGGTGATGCTGTTCGCGGCCCCGGCCACCTCCGCGGCACCGCGGTAGGCATCAGTCCCGCTTTCGCGTAGCGCGGCGGGCGTCTCCCCTGACGCTCGCCGCGCCTGTCACATCGTTCAGTCCTTCAACAATCCGACGATCGGCAACCCGTCGGCCTCGGGCATGTCGAATCCCAGCAACCGTGCCACCGTCGGTGCGATGTCGATCTGCCTGACCAGCGGCAACGGCACGCCGGGGCGCACGCCGGCGCCGGCCGCAATCAAACCCGTGTGCATCCGCACTTCGGTCGGAAGAAACCCATGCGCGCCGCGCCGCGTTGTCCCTACCAGGACCGTGCCGCCCGCGACTCCATCCGACACGTAGTACCCCTCGGCGGGCTCCACGAAGAACGCCGCGTCCGGGTAGGCCCCGCGCATGTCGAGTTCGCCGCGCGTGATGACCCGGAAGATGCCGCGATAGCGGCCGTCGGCCAGTGTCGTGAACGCCTGCTCCGCCTTCTTCGCGAGCGCCCGGTCGTTGGGGTCGCGCAGCCGAATCGCCATCGCGTGTGCGGCGGCCTGCCACGACGTGATGCGCCCACGCTCGTCGGTCGTCAGGAGGCCGGCGTCGCGGAGCACGACGTTCGGCTGGATCAGCGCGTGCACGCGCGAGAACCCGTGATCACCCGACACGATGAACGTCGTGCGTTCGCGGATGCCGGCCTCGTCGGTCGCGCGCACGAGGGCGCCGATGTGGGCATCGATGCGCTCGATGGCTGCGCGGGCCGCGTCGGATCCGGGCCCATCGGCATGCTGCGCGGAGTCGGTCTCCATGAGGTGGATCAACAGCAGGTTGGGGCGCTCCGCGCGGATGATGTGGGTCGCCATCGCGGTCGTGAAGCGGTCGCGCTGCACGGCATTGCGGTTGTCGTTCTCGCCGAAGCCGCCAAGCTGCGCGACGGCGGCATCGACCAGGCCCGGCGTCGAGTCGGCGCGTGCGCGCGCCAGCCACGTCATGTCGCGCGGGGCCTGGTTCGATTCCGGGAACAGTACGTCGATCTTCGCGCCGACGGTGACCGGCCACGACGCCCCGGCGGTCTTCAGCCCATGCCGCGTCGCGACGTCCCAGATGGCCGGGACCTTGACGACGTCATTCTCGAAGAACCACATCTGCGACCCCGTGGGCGGGTCGAAGATCGTGTTGCTCACGACACCGTGTCTCGCGGGACGCGCGCCCGTGGCCAGCGACGTGTGCGAGGGGTAGGTCATCGATGGATAGCAGACCTCGACGCCATCGGCCGACGATCCGGCATCGCGCAGGGCCAGCAGGTTGGGAATGCGCAGGCCCTCGGCCGCAGCCTGCCGATACATCGCGGGCCGGAAGCCATCGATCGAGATCAGGATGACGTGGTCTGCCGCGCGCCCGGCCGGCGACGGCGCGGGGCCCTGCTGGCCGACGACGATCGGTCGGGCCGTGACGAGGCAGACGAGGATGGAGAGACACACGAGGCCCACACGCATGCGACGCATCATGGCTTACACCTGACCTTGGCCGGACCAGCCCGGACGAAGGCGTCACTATAGCCGAGCCGCCAACGAATCCCCACGAACGTCGCGCCTCGCGACTTTCTTGGTGCCACGGCAGCCCATCGGCGTTACCATCGGCGTGTTCCCACCAGTCTGGCTCACCGCGGGGTCTTCGTTCGTCGTGTCCACGTTCACGCTGGTTCACGTACGCAGGAAGCGAGGCAACCCATGATTCTCAACGAGCCCACGCCCGAGCAGTTGCAGGCCATCGACGGCAGCCTGTATGACGGCAACATGCTCGAGGCGCTCTCGCAATACCGCACGTTGACGGGCGGCAGCCTGGTCGATGCGAAGCAGTGGGCCGAAGCGCGACTCCGGGCGTTGCAGCACGCGCACCCGGAGAAGTTCCCCGCCGTGACGCGCCAGCACCATCGGGCGATCGCCATGGCGGTCGGTGCCGTGGCCCTCGTCGCCGTCACGGTCGCCGCGATAGTCCTGCGCTAGCCCCCGCGCGTCGACGACGACGCGCTCGCGATCCCGTCAGCGGCGGCCTGCCCCGGCGGCGTCCGGCGCGACGTGAACGAAGCCGCCGCGTCGGAGGAGGTGTCGGCGCGCACGACGGTATTCCGTCCGGCCCGGATGGTCTACACTGCGCGCATGTTCGAGTTGTCTGCGCGCGGCACGACGGTCGCCCGCGAACTTCGCGGCGCGGTCGCCACGTTCCTCACGATGGCCTACATCCTGGTGGCCAACCCGGCGATCCTCAGCGGTGCCGGTGTGCCCTTCGAGGCGGCAGCCGCCGCGACGGCGGCCAGTGCGGCGATTTGCACGTTGCTCATGGGCCTCGGGGCCAACTTCCCGTTGGCGCTCGCGCCCGGCATGGGCCTCAACGCCCTCGTGGCCTTTCAACTCGCGCCCCAGACGGGCGGCTGGCAGACCGCCATGGGACTGATCGTCCTCGACGGCCTTGTCGTGCTCGCCCTCGTGCTCGTCGGCGTCCGCGAAGCGGTGCTGCGCGCCATCCCGCTCGACCTGCGCCGGGCGATCAGCGTCGGAATCGGCCTGTTCATCGCGTTCATCGGCCTCGGCAACGCGCGCCTCGTCGTGGTCCCACCAGGCACCGTGGCGGCACTCGGGGCCAATGCCCTGGCCAGCGTCCCGCCGCTCAGCGCCGGGAACCTCCACGCCGACGGCGCGCTGGTGGCCATGCTCGGCGTGATCGTGATCGCAATCCTGCTCGTGAGGAAGACGCCAGGGGCGATCCTGATCGGCATGGCCGTGTCGACCGCCGCAGCGCTGGCGCTCGGACTGGCGCACGTGCCCGACGGCAGCTGGCTGCGGGTGCCCCGCTTCGACACGATGCTCGCCGCTGATGTGACCGGCGCGATGCGCTGGCAGTACATGCCGTTGCTGTTGTCGATCGTCATGGTCGACTTCTTCGACACCCTCGGCACGGTCACCGCCGTCGCCGAAACGGGCCAGCTCGAGAACGCCGACGGACGCATTCCGCGCCTGCGGGCCATCCTCGGCATCGATGCGGTGAGCGCCTCGATCGGCGGGCTGCTGGGCGCGAGTTCCGTGACGTCGTACATCGAATCGGCGGCCGGCGTGGCCGATGGCGCCCGGACGGGCCTGCACTCGGTCTTCGTCGCGCTGCTCTTCGGCGCCTGCGTCTTTGCCGCGCCGGTGATGGCCATGGTACCCGCCGCGGCGACCGCGCCTGCGCTCATCATGGTCGGCTTCCTGATGTGCGAACAGGTCGGGCGCATCGACTTCGGAGCGCTCGACACGGCCATCCCGGCGTTCATCATCCTGCTCACCCTGCCCCTGACGTATTCGATCTCGCACGGCATCGGCTTCGGCTTCATCGCGTTCGTCGTGATCAAGCTGGCGCGAGGCCGCGCCGCCGACGTGCATCCCGTCATGGCCGGATCGGCCCTGGCCTTCCTGGCGTTCTTCGCCCTCTCGTAACGACACGTTCCCACCGACACGCGAGGTCATCCATGCGCGCTCCCGTCATCGCACTCGCGACGACCGTCGTCCTCGCCGCCACGGTGCTGGCCCAGCGGCAGCCTCCCGCGGCACGGCGGCAGCCAGCGCCGCCCCCGGCCTTCACGGTCGTCGAGGCCACCATCCCCGCCATGCAGCAGGCGATGCGCGACGGGCGCACCACGTCGCGCGCCCTCGTCACCGAATCGCTGACGCGCATCGCGACCTACGACCGCCTGCTCCGCGCCGTGATGACCGTCAATCCCCACGCGCTGGCCGAGGCCGACCGGCTCGACCGCGAGCGCGCCGACGGGCGAGTGCGCGGTCCCCTGCACGGCATTCCGATCGCACTCAAGGACAACATCCACACGACCGACCTGCCCACGACGGGCGGCGCCCTCGCGTTTGCGGGCTACCGCCCGCCGTACGACGCCACGCTGACCACGCGCCTGCGCGAGGCGGGCGCCGTCATCATCGCCAAGACCGTGATGACCGAACTGGCGAACTGGGTCGCGGGCAGCCCGATGCCGATGCCTGCGAACTACAGCGCCGTGGGCGGGTACGGCATGAACCCCTACGACCCGCGTCCCGATCCGCGCGAGGCCACGTTTGACGGTCGCCCGGTGATGAACACCGGCGGGTCGAGTTCCGGCATCGGCACGGCCGCGAGTTTCTGGGCCGCCAACGTCGGCACCGAGACGTCGGGCTCGATCCTCAGCCCGAGCAACCAGAACATGCTGGTCGGCGTGAAGCCCACGGTCGGCCGCATCAGCCGGTACGGGATCATTCCGATTACCGCCGATCAGGACACCGCCGGGCCCATGGCGCGCACCGTCACCGATGCCGCCCTCCTTCTGGGCGTCCTCGAAGGCTCGTCGCCTGATCCGAACGACGCCGCCACGACGGCGTGTCAGCCACCAGCGGGCGGTGACTACACTACGGGCCTGTCGGCAACGGCGCTCAAGGGGGCGCGGATCGGCATCCCACGCGCGTATTACTACGACGAGGTGACCATACCCGGGCGCGAGCGTCCGGCTGGCGGCCTCAACGCTTCGCAGCGCGCCGTCATGACCGACGCCATCGCCGCACTCGCGGCGGCCGGCGCGACCATCGTCGATCCCGCCGACATCCCCTCGGTGATCGAGACGGACCCGTCGCGGAACGCGGTGGTCTGGGGCGTGTGTGGAGGCGTCGAAGGCGCCAAGGGACGCGATGCGAACTGCTCGGTCGTGTTCAAGTACGGCATGAAGCGCGACTTCAACGCCTGGCTCGCAACGCTGGGTCCGACGGCGCCGGTGAAGACGTTGACGGCCCTGCGCCTCTACAACCTCGAGCACGCGCGCGCGGGGGCCATGAAGTACGGCCAGTCGCTGCTCGACATCTCTGACGAGATGGACGTGGCCGCCGACAAGGCACGCTACGAGGTCGACCGGGCAAAGGACCTGGCGCTCAACGCCACGAATGGCATCGACGCGGCGATCGCGCGGCACACGCTCGACGCGCTGCTGTTCCCCGGCGGGAGCGGTGCCGGGATCGCGGCCAAGGGCGGCCACCCCACGGTGATCGTACCCTTTGGCACCGTGCCCAACGCGCCGACGCCGCCGTTGCCGGCGGGCTTCGACGCGCAACCGGCGCCCTACGGCGTGAGCTTCACCGGCGTGCGCTGCAGCGAGCCCCGCCTGCTCGCCCTGGCCTATGCCTTCGAGCAGGCCACGAAGCGCCGCATGCCACCACCGCTGAAGTGATACAGTTTTTCGACGCGACACGTCCTGCCACGAGGTGTCGAACGACGGCCGGGCGCCTGACCCGGGCCGCGTGCACAGGATCATGCCCATGACGCGCCGCTGGCTCGCCGCCACGCTCCTGGTCACCCTCACGGCGTTGAGCGATCCACGCGCCGCGACACGCCCGCTGCTCGCCAGCACATGGCGGACGGCCGAGATCGTGATCGATGGCGCTGACTTCGAATGGACCGACACGCTGGCGCCACTCCCCGGCGTGCCCGCGTCGGTCAGCGTGGCCAACGACGACTCGCACATCTACGTCCGGGTCCGCGTCACCGACCCGGCGACCATGCAGCAGGTCGTGCGCGGCGGCCTGTTCGTGTGGTTCGACACCAGGGGCGGTGAGGCGAAGGCGTTCGGGGTCAAGTACCCCGTCGGCACGCCTCCGCCCAATCCGGATGCCGACGATCGCGGCGGGCGCGGGACCGGGAGGTCCGGCGGAGGTGCAGGCGCGCCACCCGCAGGGCGACGGAGCGGGCCACCGCACCGCGGCGGCTCGGGGCACGGAGCGCCCGTCACCGACGATCTGATGTCACTGGTGCCGAACCGCCTCGAGATCCATGGCCCGAAAGACGACGACATCCGGTCACTGGTACTGGCGTACGCGACGGGGCTCTCGGTGGCGCTGAGCACGGCCAACAATGCGCTCGTGTATGAACTGCGCGTGCCGCTGAAAAAGGACGCTGACCATCCGTTTGCCGTCGGTGCAAGTGCGGGCGCCACGATTGGCATCGGCGTCCAGTCGCTGAAGATCGCGGCGACGGGAGGGGGCTGGCTTCCTGCCCTCGGTCAGGTGGCGGGCGGGGGCATGGGTGGCGGGCGCCCCGGGGGCGGCGCTGGCGGCGGGCGGCCCACCAACGCTCCAGCGCGTGAACCATCGAGCGACGACGAGAAAGACCGCACGCCGCCGGCGCCGCCACGCCCATTCACCGTCTGGCACACGCTGACGCTCGCGAGGATGTAACGCACCACGACTCCACGGGGGCGCTCAGCCTCCCGTGGGCCGCACATGCCGAGTCACTCGCCCCGGTACGCGCACCCCGTGTCGGGGGTCTCCTGCACCATCACGCACGACACTCCTGGCAGCATCGGCGTGAGGCGCGCCCAGATCCAGCGTGCGATGTTCTCGCTCGTGGGGTTGTCGAGACCGTCGATCTCGTTCAGGTGCGAGTGGTCGAGAACGTCGTGCAGCGGCTTGAAGGCCGAATCGATGGTCCAGTAGTCCTCGACCCAACCCATGGCCTCGTCAACGGGCCCCGCCAGGTGGATGACGACGCGGAACGAGTGGCCGTGGAGGCGATGGCACTTGTGGGTGGGGGGCAGCCTGGGCAGGCTGTGTGCGGCTTCAAAGGTGTAGACGCGCGAGATCTCCATGCGGCATGGTAGCGCCTCACCAGCCGCACGGGCGAGCAGATCCCGGCGCGCAGCGCGCCGGGATCTGCCATCCGATCAGTCTTTCGAGAGGGTGA
>JAEUQQ010000471.1 GCA_016789685.1 Acidobacteriota bacterium
AGCGAGAGCAACCCGCAGTTCCACCAGCAGATGGTCTACGCGGTCGCGATGACCACCATCCGCAACTTCGAGCGCGCGCTCGGGCGCAGGATCCTGTGGAGTCCGCGGCGCATCGCGCGCGACGGGCACATCGGCGAGGAATACGTGCGTCGCCTGCGGATCCACCCGCACGCGCTGCGCGAGGCCAACGCCTACTACAGCCCGGCCAAGAAGGCGCTGCTGTTCGGCTACTTCAACGCCGAGCCCCTCAACCCGGCCGTGCAGGCGCCGGGTTCGACGGTGTTCACCTGCCTCAGCCACGACATCGTCGCCCACGAGACCACGCACGCGATGCTCGACGGCCTGCACGGCAGCTACACCCTCGACACCAACCGCGACGTGCTCGCGTTCCACGAGGCCTTTGCCGACATCGTTGCGCTCTTTCAGCACTTCTCGTTCGCCGACGTGCTGCGCCACCAGATCGCGCGCACGCGCGGCAACCTCGAGAGCCAGAACCTGCTCGGCCAGCTCGCGCAGGAGTTCGGCCTCGCCATCGGCGGCTACGGCGCGCTGCGCGAGGCCATTGGCGTCACCGACCGCGTGACCGGGCAGTGGTCGCTGCGCACGCCCGACCCGGCCGACTACGAGACCGTCGTCGAGCCGCACGCGCGCGGGGCCATCCTCGTGGCCGCGGTGTTCGACGCGTTCCTCGCCATCTACAAGTCACGCATCGCCGACCTGCTCCGCATCGCCACCGACGGTCGAGGCGTGTTGCCCGCGGGGGCGATTCACCCCGACCTCGTCGCCCGCCTGGCCGACGAGGCGTCGAAGAGTGCCGCGCACGTGCTGCGGATGTGCATTCGCGCCCTCGACTACTGCCCGCCCGTGGACGTGACGTTCGGCGACTTCCTGCGCGCCGTGATCTCGGCCGACGTCGACCTCGTGCCCGACGATCGCGAGCACTACCGCGTGGCGTTCATCGAGGCGTTCCGCGCGCGCGGCATCCACCCCGAAGGCGTGCGCACGCTGTCGGTCGAGAGCCTGGTCTACGGCCCCGGCGAGGCTGCGGGCCTCACGGCCGGCGGACTTGGCGAGCAGTTCGCCGCACTCGCCACCTTCCTCCGCGAGTTCCGCGAGGTACTCGCCTACACGACGAGCCGCGCCGAGGTCTTCGCCCTCACGCGAACGTTCATCACCGGCGGCACCATTCCGCAGCCTGACGGATCGGCGACGCGCATCCGCGGGCTGCACCAGCGGCTCTTCGACAAGTTCGACGACTTCGCGCCGTTCGAGTCGCTCACCGGCCTCGTGTTCGGCGGCGGATGGGAGCAGCTCGGCGTCGCCACCTCGTCGCGGTACGGTGGCGGGCCGTCGTTCCAGGTGCGCAACCTCTCGCTCGCCAGCCGCGTCACGCCGGACGAAGGCGTGTCGAACCAGATCGCGCTGTCGCTCGTGCAGCGGGCCGGCGCCCGCATCGTGCACCGCGATGCGAGGCGCAGCGACCCGTCATCCTGGACGGTGGAACCGTGCCTGCTGCCGGATGACGCCATCCCGCAGCCCACCGACGTCGAGCTGCTCGGATCGACCACGGTGATCCTCGACCTCGACACGCTGCGGCCCAAGCACGTCATCAACAAGCCGCTGATCGACCTGCGCGCGCTCCGCACGCGGCACGTACGCCAGCTCGATCGATCACGCATCATCCGGCAGTACCTGCACCAGCACGATCGCGACCGGCTCGGCATGTCGGCGCTCATGTTCCGCCAGCGCGGCGACGCTCCCGGGCACGAACCCTTCGCCCTGCTGCACCGCGAACCCGACGAGCGACAGTCCTAGAGGAGGCGGTCCTGTGCCTGCACCCACGCCCGTCTCGCGCATCGTCATCCGGATGTACCGCATCGGCACCGGCGACTGCTTCGCGCTCAAGTTCTTCAAGGGCGCGCGCAAGACGCCATCGTTCCGCATGCTCATCGACTGCGGATCGTGCCGCGGCGACCAGGCGCACTTCGCGCCGTTCCTCGACGACCTCGCCGCGTGGATGGGCAAGCGGCTCGACCTGCTCGTCGTGACGCACGAACACCTCGACCACGTGAACGGCTTCGCGAAGGGGCGGGCGATCTTCGAGGGGTTCGACATCGCGCACGTGTGGATGGCGTGGACCGAAGACGCCGACGATCCTGACGCGAGGCTCGTCCAGGACCAGCTCGGGATGCTGCAGCGTGCCGTGGCGCTGGGCCTCGACCGGATGGAGCGCCTGCGCAACGACCCCGCGCGGCAGTGGCCCGAGGCCGAACGCGCCGAGCACCTGGCCGTCGATGCGACGCGCGCACGCGTCGTCGACGGCGTGCGCGAGCTGCTGTCGTTCCACGACGTCGCCCTGCCAGGCGATGCGCTCGGCGCGGGCGAGAGCGAGCTGGGCCGCGCGATGGACGTCGTGCGGACCACCCTCGTCGCCAAGACCGGCCACGATACGCCAGACTTCCTGCATCCCGGCACGATCGCGCCCGAGCTGCCCGGCACCGAGGGCCTGAGGTTCTACGTGCTGGGCCCGCCGAAGGCCGTCGATGCGCTCAAGGTCGAGGTCGTCGCGGGCGACGTCTACGAGCGCAAGCAGACGCTGGGCGCGGCGACGACGTTCGGCGCGGCGGTGCAGGCGCTCGCGGCTGACACCGGGGACGTCGAGCGGCCGTTTGCCGACGCGTTCGTGATGGAGGCCGCGTCCGCGGCGGCGACGACCGAGGCCGCGTTTCGCGGCAGGAACGCGTGGCGCGACGTGTCGTTCGACTGGTTGCAGAGCGTCGGCGCACTCGCCATGCGCCTGCACTCGCACACCAACAACACCAGCCTGGCGCTGGCGATCGAGTTCGCGGGGTCGCGAAAGGTGCTGCTGTTTCCCGGCGACGCCGAGATCGGCCACTGGCGAAGCTGGCACGCCGAGGGCATGACGTGGCAGGTGCCGCACGGCGACGGCACGCAGACGGTCACGGCCCGCGATCTGCTCGCGCAGACGGTGTTCTACAAGGTTGGCCACCACAGCAGCCACAACGGCACCGCGCGCGCGAGCGGGCTCGACCTGATGACGAGCCCCGACCTGCACGCGATGATCACGCTCGACATGGCGCGTATCGGCGCCGGGTGGCACAAGACGATGCCGTCGCCTGGCGTGGTGCGCGAACTGATCGCGCGCACGAAGGGGCGGCTGTTCCGCATCGACGAGGGCGTGCTGGCCGACTGGGCGCCGAGCGACGAGTGGGACGCGCGCTCGTCGATGAACGCCGGCGAACGTGCGGCCTTCGAGGCGGCCCACACGGTCGATGACCTGTTCATCGAGCTGGAGGTTCGCGGATGACGCGGCTCGCCGCCACTGGGCTCGTGGGCGTGTGGCTCGTCGTGGCCGTGGCTGCGCCGCCCGCCGGGGTGCGCGTGGTCGCGATGGGACAGGCACAGGGCCGCGACGACCGCCGCGCGCGCGAACTGGCGTCGACGCTCGACGCCGCACGTGCCTACGTCGCGCGCTATCTCGACGCGTGGTCCGCGATTGTCGCCGAGGAGTCGTACCTCCAGTATCGCCAGCGCGGGCCCGACCGCGACGACATCAGGCGGCTGCGCTCCGAGTTGCTGCTGGTCAGGCCCGAGGGGCAGCGCACGGTGATCCCGTTTCGCGACGTGTTCGAGGTCGACGGCAAGCGCGTGCACGACCGGGATGACCGCTTGCGTGGCGTGCTGCAGGAACTCAGGCGCGGTGCGCCAGACGCCGGGCGCCGCATCATGGACGAGGGCGCGCGGTACAACGTCGGCGGCGTCTACCGGAACACGAACCAGCCGCTGCTGGCCCTGGCGCTGCTCGAGCCGGCGGCTGCCGGCGACTGTGCGTGGGCGCTCGGCGGGCGCGAGACGGTCGAGGGCGTGCGCACGATCCGCGTCGACTACGTCGAGACCGCGCGGCCGACCCTTGTGCGGGAGCGCGAGACGGGCGTCGATCTGCCGGCGTCGGGATCGTTCTGGATCGACGAGGCGACCGGCCGCGTTGTCGTGAGCACGATCAGCACCGGCGACGCGACGTTCAGGGGCATCACCAGCGTGGTGTTCAGGCCCAACGCCGACCTGGGCCTGTGGGCTCCGGCCGAGATGCGCGAGCGATACCGATCGCCGGGCCGTGCGGACGCGACGATCATCGGCGAGGCGGCGTACACGAAGTTCCGCCGGTTCAGCGTCTCGACCGACGAGCACATCACGCCACCGCGCTGAGGCCACTCGGTATGGGCGGTGTCCACCCCGCGTGCGCGTGGCCGGCGCCGCTTCGCGAACCCCTGCCAACCGGTCAACCGCGCCGCGAGGGCCGGGTTGCAGACGCCTCGAGCTGCGTCGCCAGCAGGCGCAGGATGTTCCTGGTCGTGGCGCGGTCGCGGGCTGTCACGCGTCGCAGCGCGGTTCCGACGGCGGCTTCCACGGTTCCCGAGGTCCTGCGGTTGACGCGCATGCCGCGCGGTGTGAGTCGCAGGATGGCGCGACGACGGTCGTCGCTGGCGGTGACACGCGCAACGAGGCCCTGGGCCTGCAGGCGTGTGAGCACGCCAGTCAGCGTGCTCGGGTGAATGTGCAGGGCCTCGGCGAGCGCGCCGGCCGACGAGCCTGGCCGCAGGCCCAGCATCCGCAGCGCGAGGCGCTGTGGGCCGGTGACGCCGACGTCGCCCAGCATCCGCTTCGACGCACGCTCGAGCCCGTGGGCGAGCGCCCACAGGGCGCGCATGAAGTCGAGGATCTCTGGAAGCGCGTCTGTGCGCGGGGCCAGCGGTGTGGGCATGGCAGTGTTGCCTACGCTAATCGTTTGACCTCAAACCAACAGCGTCGATACTATCACGCACCGATGCTGTCGTCTTCCCCCACGTGCGTAGACCCCGCACACCTTCACCCGCGCGACGATGCCGCGAGCCAGGGCGGCGATGGCCAGGCACGGCGGGCGCGCGCCGTCCTCGGGCTCTGGGGCGACCTCCGCGAGCGTCGTCGGGCCGGGCGCCTGCGCCTGCTGCTCGACTACGACGGGACGCTGGCTCCCATCGCGCCGCGCCCCGAGCGCGCGGCGCCCGACCACGCGGTGTTCGCCCTGATGGAGCAGTTGCTGCGAACGCCGTCGCTCGACGTTGCGCTCGTCAGCGGGCGGTCGCGCGACACGCTCCAGGCATGGTTCGGGCACCTGCCGCTGCCGATGTGGGCCGAGCACGGGCTCTGGCATCGCCCAGCTGACGCGCGATCGTGGCGCGAGACGGTGGCGGGCTCGAGTGCATGGATGCACGATGTCGTGCCGACGATCCAGCAGGCGGCCTCCGCCGCTGCCGGCGCGCGCGTCGAGCGAAAGGTCTCGTCGGTCGCGTTCCACTATCGCGAGGCCGACCCGACGGTCGGGCTGCGGGCGGCGTCGGCACTTCGGCGGCAACTCGTCGAGGTGATCGCCGATCGGCCCCTCGAGGTCATCGACGGCAAGATGGTGATCGAGGTGCGGCGCGCCGGCGTCAGCAAGGCCATCGCGGCACGCCACGTCGCGGCTGCCGGCGTCGATCCCGTGCTGATCGTGGCCTTCGGCGACGATCACACCGACGAAGAACTGTTTGCCGCCCTGCCCGCGCAGAGCCTCACGGTTGCCGTGGGTGCTGACATCGCCGTCGCCGATCATCGCCTGGTCGACGTGGCCGACGTGCGACGCGTGCTCGCCGTCCTTGCAACGGCCCAGCTGGCAACGGACGTCGTCGCCGGCCACGGCTAGTTTGTATTCAAAGTATCTGTGCCGCTCCACGATACCTGCGCGGTTCGCGGTTGCAGTGGTGTGGCACGAGTCATAGGATCCCGGTATGCGCGACCTCCAGGCACCGCGGCCACGCGTGTCGCGCGAGACGCGCCTGCTATTCGTGACGATCGCGTGCGCGATCGCGGCACTCTGGGTGCTTGGACGGCTGCGCTTTCCCGAGCGGGCCTCGACCAGCCCTGTGCCCGCGGTGCTGGCCCCGCTGGCTCTGCCGTCGTCGTTCGACGACCTGGCCGGCGCCGTCACCCAGTTCGCGTCAGGCCTCGCCGCCTCGACGGTTGGCGTCGCCATCGTTGACCCCGGTGGCGATCCGGGCAACGCCCGAGTCGTGCAGGGGCTGCGGTGGCGCGACGACCTGACGGTGGTCGTTGGGGCAGGGCGTGCGGGCGAACGCCCGCGCTTCCGCCAGCCGGCTGAGCTGCTCGCATACGACCCCGCGACGAGCCTCGCGGTGGCGCGCCTGCCAGGCGCACCTGCAGTGCCCCTTGCGACGTGGGACGGCCGACGTGTCGACACGCCGCGCTACTTCGTCAGCAGTGACCGCGTGGGCATGCGCGTCACCTGGCGGCCCGTGTTCGTCGGCGGTTTCTCGGCCGTCGCGTCGCCACGCTGGCAGGGAGAGATCTGGGAGGTGCCGGCCCGCACCGATCTGACGCCCGGCGCGTTCCTGTTCACGCTCGACGGCCAGTGGGCGGGCGCGACGGTCGAGCATCGCGGACGTGTCGCCGTCGTGCTCCCGGCACTGCTGAGGGCCCATGCAGAAGACCTGCTGCGCGCCCAACGGCCGGATCCGGCAGGGCTCGGCATCGACGTGACACCGCTCTCGCCGGGCCTGTCGGCCGCGACGGGTCGTGAGGGCGGCGTCATCGTGTCGCACGTCGATCCGCGTGGGCCGGCCGCTGGCCTGGTGTTGGTCGGCGATGTCATCGACGCGGTCGGGCCTGTCGCCGTCGGGGGCATCGACGATTGGCGCGCCATTGCCAGCAGGCTGGCGCCGCGCCAGGCCATCGACCTCCACGTGCATCGACAGGGGATGCGCCTCGCGGTGCCGGTGGTCGCGGTGACCGCTCCGGCGGTGCCGGTGTCGCCGGATCTCGGCGTGGCGCTCCGCGACGTGCCCGGGACGGGCAGCACCGTCACGCGGGTCGCGCCGCTGACCGCCGCGGCACGGGCCGGCCTGCAGGCCGGCGATGTGGTCACGCTCTTCGGCGACGTCGCGGCGCCACGTCCCAGGCAGATCCTGCGCGCATGGGCATCGGCACCGGGCGGGCGACCGCTGGTGGTGGCCATCACGCGCAACGGCACGCACCTCATGCTCGCGGTGGAACGGTGAGAATGCCTCCCTTCCCCGACCAGCGGTTCGGCGACGCGGATCCGCTCGACACGCGTCTTGCCGCCTCCCACGGTCAGTCGGCGGCGGCGGGACCGTGGTGGGCCCTGCGCAGTCGGCTGGCCCTCGGCATGGCGCTGACGCCGCGTCCGGGCCTCGTGCTGCTCACGCTGGGCGTGGCGATCGGCCCTGCGGGGCTGAACGTGCTGTCACCGTCGGTCCTGACAAACCTCGACCCCATCGTGTCGGTCGCCCTGGCCGCGCTGGGCGTGATGGTCGGCTTCGGCTTGCACACGCATCGGCCTGGCGACGGGAGGCTGCTGGCGGCCGCGAGCCTGCAGGCGGCCGTCACCGTCGTCATGGTCGCCGCTGGCGTGTGGGCGCTCGAACTGCTCTGGCTGCGAACCGGCGTCGGACACTGGTGGCTTGCTGCGCTGGTTGGGCTGTCGGCGGCCGCCTCCTCCACGGCCGCACAGCCGTCCGACGATGACACGGTCGCGATGCGGATCAGCGACCTGGACGACGTGCTTCCGATCGTCCTCGGCGGCTTCGTCCTGACGATGCTGTCTTCTGGCCCGGGCTGGGCGCCGCTGCTGCTCACACTGGCGGCGGGCACGATGGCGGCGCTGGTCGCGGTGGCCGGCTGGTTGCTCATCGGGCGAACGGCGACCGAGAGCGAGCAGCGCACCTTCCTGGCCGGGGCGCTGTTGCTCATCGGGGGCGTGGCCGCCTACCTGTCGCAGTCGGCGCTGTTCACCGGGCTGGCTGCAGGGATCACGTGGAACCTCGCCGGAGGCGAGGCCCGCGACCGCATGGCCCGCGACCTTCGGGCGCTGCAACACCCGCTCATCGTGCTGTTGCTGATCGTTGCCGGGGCCCGCGTCACGCTGGCGGTGGCGGCGCTGACGCTGGCCGTGGCGTACCTGGCGTGCCGGGTGAGCGGGAAGCTGCTGGGCGGATGGCTGGTCGGGCGCTGGGTCGGGCGCGGCGCGGCGTCCGGGCTGGGCGTGGCCCTCGTCTCGCCTGGCGTCGCCGGGATCGCCTTTGCGATGAACGTCGTCCAGGCCGATGCCGATGTGGCTCGCGCCGGGATGGTCCTGGCGATCGTCGTCGTCGGGTCGCTCGCGTCTGAGCTGGTTTCCCTGGCCCTGGGCCGCACCGAGGCGCCGTAGATGCGACGTCTCACGGCGGTGGCGCTCGTGGCGGTGGTGATGCTGGGCGCACGCCGGTTGGGCACCCACCCCGAGAACGCGCCTGCGGGCACTGCGCTCGCGCTCGGCTTCGTCCTCGTCATTGCGCTGATCGCCGGCGACCTGCTGCGTCGATTCCGGTTGCCTCGCCTCAGCGGCTACCTCCTGTTCGGCGTGCTGGTGGGGCCATACCTCGGCAACGTCATCACCGAGGCGATGGCGCGCGAACTGCAAACGATCATCGGTGTCGCCACGACGCTGATCGCCATGATCGCAGGGCTGACCGTCAATCTCGAACGCCTGCAGCGGCGGGTCTCGGGCTTCGCACGGTTGACGGGGATGACGCTCGCCGTCGCGATGGCCGGTCTGCTGCTCGTCGCGTGGGCGGCCTGGCCATGGCTGCCGATCGCGCCGGCCGCCACGGGGCTCGAGCGGCTGACCATGGCGTCGTTGCTCGCCGTGATCGTCATCAGCTTTTCGCCGACGATGACGGCGGCGGTCATCTCTGAAACCGGAGCACGCGGACGATTCGCCGATCTCGTGCTGGCGATGGTCGTGATGGCCGACCTGGTGGTCCTCGTGCTCTTCTCGCTGCTGATGCAGTCGGCCCGGGTCGTCTTCTCGGACGGTGCCTCGAGCGGCGTCGACGTGCTCATCCGCTTCGGCTGGGAGATCGGCGGGGCGCTTGCCTTCGGCAGCCTCGTCGGCGCCCTGCTGGCGCTCTATCTGCGCTACGTCGCGCGCGAGGCCACGCTGGTGCTCCTGGTCACCTGCGCGCTCCTCAGCCAGGTGGGGCAGGCGCAGGGATTCGCGCCGCTGCTGGCCTCGATGGCGGCTGGCCTCGTGATCCAGAACGTGGCGGTGGCGCAGGGTGATGCCCTGCGGTCGGCGCTGCAGGGCGGCGCGCTGCCGGTCCTGGTGGTCTTCTTCGTCGCGGTGGGCACGTCGCTCCGGCTCGACACGCTGCTCGCGGCGGGCGTGCTGGCGATCGGTCTCGGGATCACGAGGGTCGTCCTGATTCGCCTGGGCGTTCACGTGGGCACGCGTGTCGCCGGCCTGGCCCCAGAAGCGACGGCGCACGTGTGGACCGGGCTGATCTCGCAGGCGGGCATCACGTTGGGGCTGGCCGCCGCCCTCGCCGCCGAATACCCCGGCTGGGGCAGCCAGGTGCAGATGCTCCTGGTCGCCCTCATCGTGATCGACGAACTGATCGGGCCGGTCCTGTTCCGCAACGGCCTGCAGCGCGCGGGCGAAATCGATACGACGGGGCCACGCCCCCTGCTCGTGGTGTCGAACCGCGAGCCCGTGTTGCACGACGCGGGCGAGAATGGCGGGGTTCGCGTCTCGGCGGCCACCGGCGGGGTGGCCGTGGCGCTCGATTCGCTGATGCGCGAGCGCGGCGGCGTCTGGATCGCGCACGGGGCGGGCTCGGCCGACCGCCAGATGGTCGATGCGCACGACAAGCTCTGGCTCCCGCCCGAGCGGCCGGCCTATCAGCTTCGGCGTCTCTGGATCGACGAGCCGGAGTTCAACGCCTACTACGCCGGGTTTGCCAACGAAGGCCTCTGGCCGCTGTGCCATCTCGTCGACGTGCGACCGAAGTTCCGCGCCGAGGACTGGGTCGCCTACCAGTCGGTCAACGCGCAGTTCGCGCGCGCGATCGCCGAGGAGTCGCCGTCGGGTGCGACGCCCGTGTTCATTCAGGACTACCACCTGACGCTCGTCGCGCGCTACCTGCGCGACCAGCAGCCGGCCGCGCGGACGGCGTTGTTCTGGCACATCCCGTGGCCGTACCCCGATCGGCTGCGCATCTGCCCGTGGCGCCGCGAGATCCTCCGCGGCCTGCTGGCCAACGACTTTCTCGCGTTCCAGGTCGATCGCGACCGGCACAATTTCGTTCTCGCGTGCGAAGACGAACTCGGGGCCGAAGTCGAGGCCGACGGCGCGAGCCTCAGGTTCGACGGGCGGTCGACGACCGTCGTGGCCGTGCCGATCGGCGTCGACTACGATCGCATCCAGGCGGCCGTGAGCGACGCGGGCATGCTCATCGAGCAGCGTCGGCTGCAATCGGCCTTTCAGCTCACGGCGCCCGTCATCGGCCTCGGCGTCGATCGCCTCGACTACACGAAGGGCATTCCCGAACGACTCGACGCGCTCGATCGCGTCTTCACGCTCCGGCCCGAGCTGCGCGGGCAGATGACGTTCGTCCAGATCGGCGTGCCCTCGCGATCCGACATCGACAGCTACAGCGCGATTGAAGGCGAGATCGACCGCCGCGTGGTGGAGCTCAATGCGAAGCATGGGCTCCCGGGGTTGCCACCGCCGGTCTACTACCACAAGAAGGCACTCGGCCTGCCGAGCCTCGTCGCGCTCTATCGCCTCGCCCATTTCTGCGTGGTGAGTTCGCTTGCGGATGGGATGAACCTGGTGGCCAAGGAGTTCGTGGCGGCTCGCGACGACGAGGATGGCGTGCTCGTGCTCAGCGCGCTCGCGGGGGCGGCGCAGGAGCTCGACGAAGCGCTGATCGTCAATCCGTACGACGTCGAGGGCTTCGCAGCGGCGATCCTCCGCGCCGTCGACATGCCACCCGACGATCGCTCGCGCCGCATGCGCGCCATGCGGCGCGTGGTCGCAGGGCGCAACGTCTTCGGCTGGGCATCCGACATCCTCGAGGGCCTCGAGAGCCTGTGGACGAAGCCGTTGCA
>JAEUQQ010000110.1 GCA_016789685.1 Acidobacteriota bacterium
TGAACGAAATGCGGAAGGGCGACACCGATGGCGCCGCCCGCATCGTCACGGGCCTGAACAAGTCGTAGGTACACGGCCGCCAGAGCGCGGGTCGCGACGCGGCAGGCTCACCCGCGCGAGCGACGCGGGCCGACGGGTCGCCCGAAACACAGAAACGTGGAGTGCATCGTGCGTGTCCGCAACCTGATCCTCGTCGTCGTGGCCTCGGTCGCCGCCCCGTCCGTGTCGGCCGGCGGTGTGCTGCCGGAGCTGCTGGTCGATTCGCAACCGGTGGCACAGGCGCCGCCCGCGCCACAGGTGCCCCCGGTGCCCCCGGCACCGCCCGTTCCGCGGACGCCTCGCGGCACCGGCCGCGCCGACTGGCCGCGCGACCGTGGCGAAGGGCGCACCGAGGAGCGCGAAACGCTCAACAAGGTGGTCAAGGCCGGAAGCGGCACGACCCTGGTCCTGTCGAACCTGAGCGGCGACATCACCGTGACGGGCGGGCCGGGCAGCGAGATCCGGATCGAGGCCACGAAACGCGGGCGCGGACGCGACAGTGCCGACGCCCGGAAGCAACTCGACATGGTGGACGTCGAGGTCACCGACCACGCGGGCCGGGTGACGGTGACGACGGTCTACCGCGCATCACCGAACCGGATCGCCGTCGACTACAAGGTGCTGGTGCCCGCGACGGTTCCCGTCGAGGTCAAGTCGCTGTCGGGCGACGTCACCGTCGGAAGTCTCAAGGCGATGGTGCACGCCGAGACCATCAGCGGGAACATGACGGCCGCGTCGCTGGGGCAGGATTCGTGGCTCAAGACGGTGTCGGGCAACGTGAACGTGTCGTCGAGCGCGGTGACGGGCGAGATCTCGGTCAGCAGCGTGAGCGGCAACATCCGGGCGCAGGGCCTCAAGGTGCGCAGCCTCAGCGTGGGGACCGTGAGCGGTGACGTCGAGATGTCGTCGACGGCATGCGAACGTGCCTCGGTGCGCTCGGTGTCGGGCAACGTCGACATCGCCGGGCCGGTGGCGAAAGGGGCTCGCTACGAGGTCAAGTCGCACTCCGGCGACATCCGGTTCGGCCTCGACGGCAAGACCGGATTCGAGGTGTCGGCGACGTCGTTCAGCGGCTCGCTCAAGAGCGACCTCCCGCTGACATCGCGCGGCGCGACCTCTGGCCGTGGACGCGGACGCCACCAGGTGCTGCAGGGCGTGTTCGGCGACGGCAGCGCCCAGTTCGACGTCCAGGCGTTCTCGGGCAACGTGACGATCGTGAAACACCCGTAGGGGCGCATCATGATGCGCCCCCCGGAGCCGCCGTAGGGGCGCATCATGATGCGCCCCCCGCGGTCACTCGTCGAAGGCCCCGCCCTGAGCGAGCCCCAGGAATGCCGGGCGAGCCGAAGGGTCAGGCCTGCAGCACCATCACGTCGAACTGCTCGTGGTGCAATAGCGGGTCGGGCTTGACCGTGAGCTTCATGCGCAGCGTGCGTTCGATCTCGCGCCTGACGTCGCGCTCCTCGTTCTCGAGTGCGAGCGCGATGTCGGGGTTGACGCGCAGCACGACCTGCTGACCCTGCATCTCCTGCATGACCTTCCGCAGTTCGTTGAGGATGTCGTAGCAGATCGTGGCGCTGGCTTTCACGGTGCCCGTGCCCGAGCAGTAGGGGCACTGCTCGGTCATGGTGCGCTCGAGGCTCTGCTTCACGCGTTTGCGCGTGATGATGATCAGGCCGAACTCGGCCACCTGCACGACCTTCGAGGGCGCGCGGTCGCGGCGCAACTCCTGCTCGACGGCGGCCGCCACCTTCTGGCGGTTCTTCTTCTCCTCCATGTCGATGAAGTCGAGCACGATGATGCCGCCGAGGTCGCGCAGGCGGATCTGCTTGACGATCTCCTTGGCGGCCTCGAGGTTCGTCTTGACGATCGTGTCTTCGAGCCGCCCCGTCTTCTTGCCGACGTAGCGCCCGGTGTTGACGTCGATGGCGAGCAGGGCCTCGGTCTGGTTGATCACGAGGTAGCCGCCCGACTTGAGCCACACCTTGGTGCGCAGGGCCTTGTCGAGTTCCTGCTGCACCCCGTACTCCTCGAAGATCGGGTAGTCGCGCGTGTGCTGGAACACGCGAGACGCCATCGCGGGCATGATGCGCTCGACGAGGCGAAGCGTACGCTGGAACTCGGCCGGACTGTCGATCCGGATGGCACTGTAGTCGTCGGTGAGGAGGTCGCGCAGCAACTTGGCCACGAGGCTCTGCTCGCGGTACATGACCGCCGGCGCGCGCGCGACATCGTGCTTGCGCCTGACCTCGCCCCACACCTGGGCGAAGTACGAGAGGTCGCCGACGATGTCGGCGTCGGGCCGGTTCGACGCGGCGGTACGGATGATGACGCCGCCGGTGAAAGCCTGCTCCTCGCGGAACGTCTTGACGATGCCCCGCAGGCGGGCGCGCTCTTCGCGCTGCGCGATCTTGCGCGACACGCCCACGTGATCGACTGTGGGCATGAACACGAGAAACCGGCCCGGGATGGTGACGTGGCAGGTGAGCCGCGCGCCCTTGGTGCCCAGGGGTTCCTTGACCACCTGCACGAGCACCTCCTGGCCTTCCTTCAGGAGGTCTTCGATCTTCTGGGTCGGACGTTCGCGCTCGGTCTCGCCGGCGCCGTTGGCCTCGCCAGCCTTGTCGGCCGCCTCACCACGGTCGCCACGGTCGCGCCCTCCGCGCCGCCGGCGATCGCCGCCGTGGCCTTGGCGCCCCTCTGACGCCTCGGCGGGCACGTCGGCGGCCGGGGCCGCGTCGGGCGCCTCGGTCACCGCCTCGTCGCCGAGGCCCTCGTGGTCGGCCGCGACCGCGGGCACGGCGGGTGACGGCGCCACGTCGTCACCGTCCTCGTCTTCGTCGTCGGTCTCGCCTTCCATCCTGGCGAGCGTCTCGGCGGTGTCGACGACATCGGTGACGTACAGGAATCCGTCACGTTCGAGGCCGATGTCGACGAAGGCCGACTGCATGCCCGGCAGCACCTTCGAGACACGTCCCTTGTAGACGTTGCCGACCACGCCTTGCTGCTTCTCGCGCTCGATGAAGATTTCGACGACTTCGTCGTCCTCGAGGATCGCGACACGCGTCTCGCGCTCGTTCGACGAGACGATCATCTCCTTGGTCATGGACGTGGCTCCGGACGGCCCCCGGGGCGATGTCGGTGGCGTCCTGCACGGAGGCGGGCAACGGGCGGCCCGCTTCCGCGTGCCCGGCCGCGGGGAGCGCGGCAAGACACACGAGGATCAGCGCGAACATGCTGGCCAGGAGTCCGGCAACGCCGGTCGGGCGTTGCATCAGTTGGTGAAGCGCCGCATCCTCACGTTGAGGACGAGGCCGAAGGAGGCCAGCGTGGCGATGATCGAGGAGCCGCCGTAACTCATGAGCGGTAACGTGAGCCCCTTGACCGGCGCCAGGCCGGCCGACATGGTGACGTTGTAGAGCACCTGGAACGTGAACCACGACACGAGCCCGACGACGAGGTACGCCCCGAGCCGATCCTTGGCGAGGCGGGCCGCATCGAACGAACGCTGGATCACGACCAGGTAGAGCCCGAGCGTCAGCAGCACGCCGAGGAAGCCGTGCTCTTCCGCGAGAACCGAGTACACGAAGTCGTTGTGGGCCACCGGCAGGAACTTGTACTGGCCCTGCGTGCCCTGGCGGAACCCCTTGCCGGTGAGGCCTCCCGAGCCCACCGTGATACGTGCCTGGATCTGCTGGTAGCCCGCGCCGCGCGCATCCTGTTCCGGGTCGAGGAACGTCTGGATGCGCGACTTCTGGTAGTCCTTGAGCGCAAACGACCACGCGGCCGGCGCCGTGACGATCGCGAGGGCCACGAGCGCGGCGATGATCTTGAGCCGCAGGCCGGCGGCAAACGCGATGCCGAGCAGGATCGACACCAGCGTGACCGCGGTGCCGAGGTCGGGCTCCTTGGCGATCAACCCGGCGAGCACCACCAGGAAGCCGCTGGCAAACAGCAGGTCGCCGGTGTTCGACGCCGCGCGGCGGCTCTCGGCGAAGAACGTCGCGAGGACGAGCGCGAGGGCGATCTTGGCGAACTCCGAGGGCTGGACGTTCATCGGACCGAGATCGATCCAGCGACGCGAGCCGCCGGCGCTGAAGCCGAAGAACAGCACGAACAGCAGGGCGAGCGCGACCGCGCCGTAGATGACGAGCGAGTACTCGGCCAGCGTGCGGTAGTCGATCGACATGCAGATCGCCAGCGCGACGACACCGATGCCCACGGCGTAGAGCTGCTTCATGAACTCGGCGCCGACGCGCTCGCGCACGGGGTCGTAGGTCGTGCTGTAGATCATGGCCAGGCCGATGCCCGCCAGCAGGAGCACCGCCGTCAGCAGCAGCCAGTCGATGTGCAGGTAGAGGCGACGCTCGAACACGTCAGTTCCCTCCCCCGGCACGGGGCGCGACCGGGGCGGTCCCGGCGACGACGGTGGGCACGGCCGGCGCGTTGAAGACGGGCAGCGGCTCGCCGCGTTTCTTGGCGTAGTAGGTCTGGATGACGTGCTTGGCGATCGGCGCCGCGAAATAGCCGTGCTCGGCGTGCTCGACGAAGACGACGCCGGCGAGTTCTGGCGTGTCCTTGGGCGCGAAGAACACGAACCAGCCGTGATCGCGCAGGTCGCGATCGGTCTTGCCGGCGGCGGCCTTGCCCTGGTTCGAGATGACCTGCGCGGTGCCGGTCTTGCCGGCGACGGCAATGTCGGCGATTCGCCCACGACCGCCCGTGCCGGCGCCGTTGACGACCATCCACAGTCCGTCGTGCAGCGCCGCCACGGTCTCGGGCTTCATCAGCGACACCGACTTCGGTGCCGGGGGCGGCGTCGGCGTCCAGCCCGTGCCGTCGTCGATCGCGCGCACGAGATGGGGGACGTGGCGCGTGCCGCCGTTGGCAATCGTGGCCATCATGACGGCCAGCGACATCGGCGTCACCGAGACCTGGCCCTGGCCGATCGCCACCGAGATCGTCTCGCCGGCGTACCACTTCTCGCCGGTGCGCGCCTTCTTCCACGCGGTCGATGGCACCAGGCTGTCGATCTCGTGCGGCAGGTCGACGCCGCTCTTGTCGGCGAGCCCCAGCAGCGCGCCCCACTTGTGGATGCGATCGACGCCGAGCATGTTGCCCAGCGTGTAGAAGTAGACGTTGCACGACTTCTCGATCGCGTGCCGCATGTCGACCCAGCCGTGGCCGCCCGACAGGTGGCACTTGAAGAACCTGCCGTAGAAGGTGCCGCCGCCCGCGCAGAACACCTTGTGGTCAGGGGTGACGAGGCCCTCTTCGAGGGCCGCGGTGGCCACGACAATCTTGAACGTCGAGCCCGGCGAGTACCGCCCCTGGATGGCGCGGTTCTGCAGCGGGCGCAGCTTGTCGGTGTTGAGCGCCGTCCAGGTCGCACGGTCGATGCCGGCCGCGAAGTGGTTGGGATCGTAGGCCGGCAGGCTGACGAGCGCCAGGATCTCGCCCGACCGCGGGTCGAGGATGACCGCGGAGCCCCAGTAGCCACTCTGCTTGAACCCGTCTTCGGCGGCCTTCTGCAGGTCGTAGTCGATCGTCAGCTGCAGCCGGCGGCCCTCGGCGGGCGGCTGCTCGCCCAGGGTGCGGATCTCGCGTCCGACGCTGTTGACGACCACGCTGCGCGCGCCGTCGGTGCCCATGAGCAGCTTGTTGTAGACCTGCTCGACGCCCGACTGCCCGACGATCGACCCGACGTGCAGGCCGCTGTTCTCGGGCCGGGTCAACTGCGTGTCGGTGATCTCGCCGACGTAGCCGAACAGGTGCGCGGCGAGTTCGTCGGTCGGGTACTGCCGCGTCGGCACCTGCTCGACCAGGATGTCGGGCAGTTCGAGCCGTCGCGCCGACAGTCCGCTGATCTGCGCCAGCGTGGCGTCCTGCACGAGCGTGATCGGCCGGTAGCGCGGCTCGCGCGCGTGGCGGGCGACGATCTCGCGCAGTGTCGCCTCGGCCGCGCCGGTGATCTGCGCCACGAGGCGCAGGGTGCGGTCGAGGTCGGTGGTCTGCTCGCGCACCAGCGACACGTCGAAGGCGTAGCGGTTCTCGACGAGCACGCGGCCGTGGCGATCGAACAGCGTGCCGCGCGGGGCGCGCAGCGAGAGGGTGCGCATGTGGTTGTTCTGCGCCATCTCCTCGAACCGCTGGTGTTGCGCCACCTGCAGGTACCAGAAGGCGAAGCCGATCGCGATGAAGCACGTCGCAATCCCGTACCGCAGGATCGCGATCCGCACGGGCAACTGGCGACGGTCTTCGGTGAGGCGGGTCATGCGCGTCTCGTCCTGTCCCCTAGCCCAGCATGCGGCCGCGCACGTGCGCGCGGCGGTAACGGCGGCGCTCGAGCATCTGCGGCGTGCGCTCGACGACCTGGAACGCCAGCACGCCCACGACGCCATTGATGAGGGCGCGCGCCAGGATCAGCGTCGGCGGCGCTCCGAAGCCGCGCGGGTCGATCAGCGAATAGACACCGACGACGATGCCGGTCTGCGCGAGCGTGCCGAGCACGAACACGACGAACCGCGCCAGGGTGCTCGACACGATGAACTGCGTTCCCAGCACGCCCGACGCGCAGCCGACCAGCGAATTGGCCAGGCCGCTCACGCCGAGCACGCCTCCCGACAGCACGTCCTGCGCGATGCCCGCCACGGT
>JAEUQQ010000135.1 GCA_016789685.1 Acidobacteriota bacterium
GGCGCGGCCAGGAGTTCTACGACAAGCTCGTCAAGGCGTTCACCGACGTCAGGAACAACCGCCCCTACGCCGCCGACAACCTGGTGTTCTACGTGGCGATCCTCTCGCACTACGCCGGCGATGCGCACGTGCCCTTCCACGCCGCGCTCAACTACGATGGTCAGCTCACCAACCAGCACGGTATCCACTCGCGGTTCGAGAGCGAGCTCTTCGCCCGGACGCGCACACGGTTCACGGTGACGCCGCCCCCGGTCGCGCCGATCACCGGTTCGGCGCGCGACTATCTCTTCGACACGCTCGTGACGAGTTTCTCGTTCGTCGATGACATCCTCAAGGCCGACGCGGCGGCCATCGGGACGGCGACCGACTACGACGATGCCTACTTCGCGAAATTCGAGGTGACGGCGCGCCCCGTGCTCGAGCGCCGCATCGGCGATTCGATTACCGCGGTGGCGTCGCTGATCACCCAGGCGTGGGAACAGGCCGGCAAGCCCGAACTGCCGCTCAATCCGCCGCGAACCGTGCGCAAGCGCCGCGTGCCGCCCGCACCCTAGAACGCCCCTCCCCGCACCGCCGGGGCTCGCTCGGACGCCACGAGGGCGCATGCTGATGCGCCCGGGCCGTGGCGCAACCGCGCGAAGGCAGGTATCGTAGATCCCACCCATGGACGTGTTTCTCGTGCCCGTGACGCTCGATCGCTACGAGCCCTACTGCGAGGTGCCTGAAACGCCTGACGGGGGCGCCGCGCCTGCGGCGCCGCGCGGTCCGTTCGCCGGACTTCTGGCGAAGTTCCAGCACGTGCTCGCGACCATCGAGCGCCGGGCCAACGAGAAGACGGCCGACACGCCGACGACCCTCGGGGGACGCCTCAAGGAGCGCGGCTATCACTGGCTGGCGCACTGGATGGCGGCCCAGCGCCTGCTGTGGCGCCTGCGCAAGACCGAACACGCGACCCTTGTCTTCCCCGACGACCTCGATGCGGCGCGGGCGCACGCACTGCTGGCGGCGCACCTCGACCGCGAGTCGCGCCGGCACGTGGGGTTCGCGCTGCTCTACGGCATGCTCGGGTTGATCTCGATCCCGATCGCGCTCGTGCCGGGGCCGAACGTCTTCGGCTACGTCTTCGTGTTCCTGCTGGTCGGCCACTTCTTCTCGTACCGGGGTGCGCGGCGCGGCCGGACGCACGTCGCCTGGCGCGACCGCTCGAGCGCAACGCTCGTGGAACTGCGTCGCCTGCCGTCGATCGCTCCCGCCGAGCGCGAGCGTTTCCTCCACGAGATTTCCGAGCGCCTCGGGCTCACGCACCTCGTGGCGTTCTTCGAGCGGCTGGCCCTGGGAGGCGCGTGATATTCTCGACGGTCGGATGAAGCTTCGCGACCTCGCCGAGCAGCTGCACTGCCGCCTCGAAGGAGACGGTGACATCGACATCGCCCGCGTCGCCGCCCTCGAGACGGCAGGACCGGGCGAGGTGACCTTCCTGGCCAATGCGAAGTACCACGGCAAGGTCGCGCACACCCGCGCGGGCGCCATCATCGCGGACGACACCCTGACGGCCGCGCCCTGCGCGATCGTGCGGTGCGCGCAGCCGTACCTCGCGTTTGCGCGGGCGCTGTCGCTCCTCGCCCCCGAACAGCGGCCCCCGGCGGGCATCCACCCGTCCGCGGTCGTCGACGCTTCGGCCGTCATCGACGCCGACGCCTCGATCGGCGCGCTGGCCTGCATCGGAGCAGCGGCTCGTGTCGGCGCTCGCACGGTGGTTCATCCTTTCGCCTACGTCGGGCCCGAGGCCCACATCGGTGCCGATTGCGTCGTGCACGCGCACGTGTCGATTCGCGAGCGGGTCGTGATCGGCGACCGCGTCGTGATCCAGAACGGGGCGGTGCTCGGCAGTGACGGCTACGGTTTCGCGCCCCGGCCCGACGGGACCTTCGAGAAGATCCCCCAGCATGGCGGCATCGTCGTCGAGGATGACGTCGAGATCGGCGCGGGCACCACCGTCGATCGCCCTCCGATGGGCGACACGCGGATTGCGGCCGGCACCAAGATCGACAACCTCGTGCAGGTTGGCCACGGGGTCCAGGTGGGCAAGCACGTGTTGCTGGCGGCCCAGACGGGTATTTCGGGGTCGTCGGTGATCGAAGACCACGTCGTGCTGGCCGGCCAGGTGGGCGTGGCCGGGCACCTCACGATCGGCACGGGCACGCGGGCGACGGCGCAATCGGGCATTCCCAACGACGTCGCGGCCGGGTCGTTCATCTCCGGGTATCCCGCGATCGACAACCGCGACTGGCTCAAGGCGTCGGCGGTCTTCAAGAAGCTCCCCGAGATGCGCAAGACGCTCGCCGACCTCGAGCGCCGCCTGGCGCGCCTCGAGGGTCGGGCCGACGACCAGGCGTGATGGGCGTGCGCCACGCGGTGGTCGTCGCCGGCCTGCTCGGCCTGCTGGCGACTGTTCCGGCCCTCGCGCAGGCGCCGAGGGCGATCACCCCTGCGCCCGAGCACTGGGGACTATTCACCAACTACAACGTCCACATCGGCATCGAGACGGTCAGCGGCGACGATCCGCGCTTCCAGTTCGACATGGACGCGGGCGGTGACCTCGACATCTGGGACTACGTCCGCGGGCGCGTCAACACCGCCTTCAATTACGAGGCGATCCTCGGCGAGGAATACCAGCCGTTCGACCCGAACCAGGGGAACTACTCGATCGAGATCTCGAGCAGCGTGCGCGTCGGGGCGACCGAAGTCGCCGGGGTCTACCATCACACCTCGCGGCACCTCGGCGATCGGCCCACGGTGTTCGGGATCGGGTGGAACCTGCTCGGCGTCCAGGTAGCACATGCGCGGACCTCGTCGGTCAGCGACTGGCAGGTTCGGGCCCGCGCCGCCAGGACGACAGTGAACTGGTTCGTCGACTACGCCGCCGAGTTCACGGGCGACGCGCGCTACCGCCGGGTCCTGACCCCGCATGTGGCCGTGGTCGGGCGCGCCAGCGGCATCGTGCGTACCATCGACCGGCGCCTGTCGGCGCGCGCCAGCCAGCGCGGCGGACGCCTCGAGGGGGCGGTGCGGTTCATCGGGCGCGGGGCCGGCATGGAGTTCTACACCGGCGTCGAGCAACGCATCGAGGCCGACGCCATCGAGGCCCGCCCGACACGCTGGGCCTTCCTCGGATTCCGCGTCGAGAGCCTCGATCGGGGCCGCTGAGGCCTCATCCCGTCCACATCTGCCACCCGCGACGGGCCGCGTGTGACGCCGCGGTGACGACCGGGGCGGGCGGCGCATGCCATAATCGACAGACCATGCACGCCCTGGCTCGTCGCTGTCTTGCCGCCGCGATGGCGGTGCTCGTCGCGCTCTCGGTCGTCGAACGCGCGACGCCCGTTGCTGCCGCATCGCGCCCGCCCAAGTTCGACTACCAGTTGCACACGCTCGACAACGGGCTGTCGATCATTCTCAACGAGGATCATTCGACACCCATCGTCCACGTGTCACTGTGGTACCACGTCGGGTCGAAAGACGAGCCAAGGGGGCGCACCGGGTTTGCGCACCTCTTCGAGCACATGATGTTCAAGGGCTCGAAGAACGTCGGGCCCGAGCAGCACACGTCGCTCGTCGCGAGCATCGGCGGGCAGAGCAACGCCACGACCAACGAAGACACGACGATCTTCTGGAACACCGTGCCCTCGCAGTACCTTCCGATGGTGCTGTGGATGGAAGCCGACCGCATGGCCACGCTGCGAGTCGACGACGCGACTTTCAAGCAGGAGCGCGAGGTCGTCAAGGAAGAGCGCCGGATGCGGATCGACAACCAGCCGTACGGCCGCCTGCAGGAAATCCTCTACGACAAGGCGTTCGAGGTCCACCCGTACAAGCACCCGGTGATTGGCTCGATGGCCGACCTCGAGGCGGCCACCGTCGACAACGTCCGCGAGTTCTACGAGACCTACTACGTCCCGGGCAACGCCACGCTGACCATCGTCGGCGACTTCGACTCGAAGCAGGCCCTCGAACTCATCACGCAGTACTTCGGGGCGATCCCCAAGGCCGCGCGGCCGCTCGAGCGCAAGATCCCCGTCGAGCCGCAGAAGACCCGCGAGCGGCGCGAGACAGTCTACGAGGAGTGGCCCCTGCCGGCCGTTATCGTCGCCTACCACATCACCTACGACGGCGATCCCGACTCCTACCCGCTGCACATCGTGTCGAAGGTGTTGTCGGACGGGCAGAGTTCGCGCATCTACCGGCGGCTGGTGTACCAGGATCGCCTCGCCCTGGCCGCGTTTGGCCAGGCCAACCTGATCGAGCACCCGAACCTCTTCTATGCCGTGGCGATCGTGCAGCCCAACGCCACGCCCGAGAGCACGACCAAGGCCCTGATCGAGGAGATCGAGCGTCTCAAGACCGAACCGATCTCGGCGCGTGAGCTGCAGCGCGCCAAGAACCAGTTCGCGCGCGACTACATCATCGGCCGCGAGTCGATCCAGCAGAAGGCGACGCACCTGGCGCACGCATACGTGCTGCACAACGGCGACGTCACCACCGCCGACGGCGAGTTCGACATCTTCCAGGGCATCACCACCGCCGATGTCCAGCGCGTGGCGCGGCGCTTTTTCACGCCGCAGAACCGCTTCGTGCTGACGATCCTGCCGAAGGCTGCCGCGCCGGGCGGTTCGCCAGAGCGTCCGCGTTGACCCGTTCCCCTTTTTCCGTGCCGTGTTCGAGATGCTGAGCCGACTCACGAATCGCCAACGCACCACCATCTGGGGCCTGTTGCTGACGGTCCTGGTGTCAGGGGCCCTCTCGACGCTCGCCGGCGCCGACTACGAGAAGACCGCGCGCTGGAAGGCGTGGCCGTCGTCGCGCATGCCGAAGCCGCTCGAGGCGCGCCCCGTCACGTTTCCGCCGTACGAGATCCGCACGCTCGCCAACGGCCTCAAGGTCGTGGTGGTCACGCAGCACGAGCAGCCGGCCGTGAGCCTGCGGATGATCGTGCGCGCCGGCGCCGCCAACGACCCGCAGGGCCGTGCAGGCCTGGCGAACATGGTGGCGTCGCTGCTCGATCAGGGCACTGCGACCCGATCGGCGGGAGACGTGGCCGAGGCCATCGACTACATCGGTGGCGCGCTCGGCGCGGGGGCGGGGACGGACCTGTCGTTCGTCAACGCCATCGTGATGAAGGACAACTTCGCCGACGGCCTCACGCTGCTCTCGGATGTCGCGCGCACGCCGGCGTTCGCGCCGCAGGAGATCGAGCGACAGCGCGACCAGGTCGTGTCGGCCCTCGGCGTCAACGCGGGCGATCCCGAGTGGGTGGCCGATGCGGTGATCGACCGGCTCATCTACGGATTTCACCCCTACGGCCTGCCGGGCGCGGGCACCGCGACTTCGGTGGCCGCCATCACGCGCGACGACATCGTCGCGTTCCACCAGCGGTGGTACGCGCCCAACAACGCCATCCTCGCGATCGTCGGCGACCTCAGCCTCGACGAGGCCTTTGCGGGCGCCGAGCGTGTGTTCGGCGGCTGGGCCCGCCGTGACGTGCCGGCGGTGCGCGCGTCAGAGGCACCGGATGCGACACGTCGTGTCATCGTCGTCGATCGTCCCGGGGCCGTGCAGACCGAGATTCGCGTCGGCAACGTCGCGATTCCGCGCAAGCACGCCGACTACGAGGCCCTCGACCTCGCCGTCAAGGTGCTCGGCGGCGAGGGGGCCAACCGCATCCAGCGCGTGCTGCGCAGCGAGCGTGGCCTCACCTACGGCGCGTCTGCCGACATCCAGGCGTTGAAGCAGACCGGCGGCATCGTTGCCGAGACCGACACGCGCTCCGAGACGACTGGCGAGGCGCTGCGGCTCGTCGTCGATGAGTTCTTCAGGCTCCAGCGCGAGCCCGTGTTCGAACTGGAACTCGCCGACGCGCAGGCCTACCTCACGGGCAACTTCCCGCTGACCATCGAGACGCCAGACGCCATCGCGCTCCAGGTCCTCAACGTCCTGTTCTACGACCTCGACGTCAAGGACCTCGAGACCTATCGTGCTCGCGTCAATGCCATCAAGAGCGACGACATCCAGCGCGTGGCGCGCGGCTACCTCAAGCCGGCGCGCCTCTCGATCGTGCTGGTCGGCGATGCGCGGCTCGTCGAACCCCAGCTCAAGAGCGTGGGATTCGGGGAGTTCGAACGCGTGCCGATCGAGCGGCTCGACCTCACCGCCCCGAACTTCCTGCGGCCCGCGACGGCGGGCGGCGCGCACTGAGCGGCTGCCGCGCATGGGCCGCAGCGACGCAGGGGATTCCGCGGGAGACCCCGCGGGTGTGCCTGCGTCAGACCGGGTCGCGCCGCCGTGCCGCCACGCGGGGGCCTGCGGTGGCTGCGACTGGCAGCACATCGCGTATCACGCACAACTGCGGCTGAAGCGCGCCCGGGTGGCCGAGGCCCTGGCCGAGGTTCCCGTCGCCGCCGCGGCGGTGTCGGGCACGATCGGCGCGGCAACACCCGTCGGCGGTGCGCCCTGGGGATTCAGGCGCAAGGCGCACTTCGTGTTCGCGCAGCGCGGGGCGTCGATCGTCATGGGACACTACCGTCGCGGATCGCGCGAGGTCCTGCCCATCGACGAGTGCCCGGTCCATTCCGAGCGCGCCAATGCCCTGGCGTTCGTCGTGCGCGACGCCCTGCAGCGCGCGCACGTGCCGGCCGGCCCTGACGGCATCGCCAGGCACCTCGTCGTGCGCGTGAGCGCCTCGCGTGACGAAATGCTGGCGACGCTCGTCGTGACGCGCAACGATCCGTCGCGCCTCAAGCGCGTGATGCGCGACGTCATGGCATCGCCCGTCGCGCCGACCGGGTGGTTCCTCAACGTGCACCCGAAGGCCAACGCCCTCCTGTTCGGCGACGACACCCTTCGCCTCGCGGGCCGCGACCGGGTGCGTGAGGATCTCGCCGGTACCGCGTACCTCGTGTCGCCGGATGCGTTCTTCCAGACCAACGTGGACGCAGCCGAGGTGCTCGTGCAGCGTGTCCTTGCGGCGATTCCCGACGATGCGGCCACCGTCCTGGATCTCTACGCCGGCGCCGGATTGTTCGCGCTGCCGCTGGCGCGCAAGGGCGTGCGGGTAGTCGCCGTCGAAGAAAATGCCGCTGCCGTCGCCGACGGCGAGGCGAGCCGGGCGCTGAACCGCATCAGTGCCGAGCGGTGCCGCTTCGTCGTGGCCAGGGCCGAAGACGCCCTGGCGCGCAACGCCATCCGCCAGGCCCGCGCCGACCTCGTCGTGCTCGATCCGCCCCGCACCGGCGCCGGCGACGTCGTCATGCGCCTCCTGCGCGACGCCATCGCGCCCCGGCGCATCGCCTACGTGTCGTGCGACCCCGACGCGCTGGCCCGCGACCTCGCGGTGATCGGCGGCCGCGGTGGCGCGTATACGATCGCCTCGGTGACGCCCATCGACATGTTTCCCCACACGCCGCACGTCGAGACGTTCGTCGTGCTCGATCGCCGCTGACGCCGGTCTGATATCCTCGCCGCCGTGACCCGCGTGATGATCTCGTGTGGCGAGGCGTCTGGCGACGTGTACGCCGGCGCACTGGTGCACGCCCTGCGCGAGATCGAGCCGTCCATCGACGTGTTCGGATTCGGCGGACAGCAACTCGCCGCCGCTGGCGCACGGCTCGAGGCCGACTACCGCGACTACCACGTCACCGGCCTGGTCGAGGTAGTCAGGCAGTTGCCGAAGACCTACCGGTTGTACCGGCGGCTGGTCGACGCTGCGCGCCGCGAGCGTCCCGATGTGCTGGTCGTCATCGACTTCCCCGACTTCAACTTCAGGCTGGGGCAGTCGGTACGGGCGCTGGGGATTCCCGTCGTCTACTACATCAGCCCCCAGCTGTGGGCCTGGCGCGCCGGACGGATCAGGACGATGCGGCGATTCGTGTCGCGCGTGCTGCCGATCTTTCCCTTCGAGCCGGCCATCTACGAGCGTGCGGGGATCCCGGTGACGTTCGTGGGGCATCCGCTCATCGACCAGATTCCGCCGCTGCCCGATCGGGCGGCG
>JAEUQQ010000183.1 GCA_016789685.1 Acidobacteriota bacterium
CCGAGGGCTACTACACCGTGCCGATCGGCCGCGCCCACGTGGCGCGCGCCGGGCGCGATGCCACCGTCGTCACCTACGGCATGGACGTGGTGTCGGCACTCGACGCGGCGTCGGTACTGGCCGGCGAGGGGTTCGACGTCGAAGTCATTGACCTCCGATCGCTGGTGCCGTGGGACCGCGAGACCGTGCTCGAGTCGGTGAGGCGGACTTCGCGCGCGCTCGTGCTGCACGAGGCGCCGATGACGAGCGGTTTCGGCGCCGAGATTGCCGCCGTGATCGGACAGGAGGCGTTCGCATGGCTCGACGCGCCGGTGACGCGCGTGGCCGGTCTCGACATGCCCGTGCCGTTCAGCCGCGCCCTCGAAGAGATCTTCCTCCCGAAGCGCCGCCTGCTGCCGGCACTGCGGGCGCTGTTGGCCTACTGATCGCGACCCGGCGAGCCGCTAGGGCTCGCCGATGAGGATGAAGTTGGCCCAGAACACGGGACGGTCGTTGAGGGCGACCGGCCCGAACGACGATTGGGTGGTGACGCGCCCGGCGCGCAGATCGGCCAGGAGCGACAGCTGCGCCTGCCGTAACGCGCGGGCCTTGCCCAGCGTCCCGACACGCTCGTAGAACGCCGGCCAGAGGCGGGCGGGTGGCGCGTCGGCCACATCCCACAGCGTCGCGACCAGCGACGGCGCGCCCGCACTGAAGAACGCGCGCGTCAATCCGACCATCCCGTCGGCCGACACGCGGCCGAGGCCCGAACGGCACGCCGACAGGACGACGAGATCGGCCGCCATCGGAATGGCGTAGATCTCCTCGGTCGACAGTCGGCCGTCGTTGTCGCCGGCCTCGGGCGAGGTCGAGCTCAGGGCGAGAAACGACGCGAGCGGCTGCTTGTCGTCGACGACTCCGTGCGTGGCGAAATGGGCGATGCCGGCGGTGCCGAGGGCGGCGCGCACGCCGCGTTCGGTCGCTGCGCTGCCTTCGAGCCGGGTGACGCGGCCGGCCCCCACGGCGTGGGCTACCGCATCGGCTTCCTGCGCCGTCCCCGGCAGCGGCGGTAATGCCGCACTGTCGACGCTGGGCATGCCCGACGGATTTGCCACGAGGAGCACGCGCTCTGAGCCCCCGGCCGCAGCGTGCCGGCGCCTGGCGGTCTGCAGCAACGTCGCCACCGACGGCGCGTAGTGAAACGCGAAGCGCTCGACCATGTAACGGTCGCGATCGTCAACGAGGGCCGAGAACGACACGCGCAAGAGTGGACCGTGCGGGATGAGGGTGACCAGCGCATCGTCACGGTTCGGGAGCGCGGCTGCCACCGGCGCGAGCAGGTGTTGATACAGCAGGCGGGCGGCCCGGCGGGGCGAGACCGGTGCAGCCTTCGTGGTACCGCGCGCGTCGCCGCGCCCGGTGGGCTGGAACGCGCCTGGCCCTTCGTCGAGCCCGGCCCACACGGCGTCGACCAGTGCGTCGAGTTCCGTGGTCCCGACGGGACTCGAGGCCGCCGTCAGCGTGCCATCGGTCGCCACGGCCCAGATCCACGTGGTCTTCTCGCCGACCCAATAGGCGATGACGGGTGCGCCCAACCGCACGGCTTCCTGCCGGATGTCGGCGAGCGACGCGGCACGGCGTGCGTCGTCGGCCGCCTGCTGGCTGTCGCTCGCCTTGCGCGTCCGCGAGGCCAGCAGGTCGACGAACGCGCGGGCGCGCCCCTGTTCGGCCGCTTCGAGGGCTTCGTCGTGTCGCTTCGCCTGCGTGAGCAGTCCGATGGCAAGTTCGTAGATCGACTGGTTGCGTTGGTTGAAGCCCTGCTTGAGGAAGTCGCTCGGCGCGAGCCGCGCGCGAATCTTCTCGACGACGTCGAGCGCGGCGCGTGCATCGACGATGGCCTCGTCCGTGCGGCCGAACTGCTGGAGCAGCAGCGCCCGGTCCATCAGGATCGGGAACAGGCGTTCGTTGTTGTTGAGTCGCCGCAGCGAGTCGACCGCCTCGTTGAACGCGACGAGGGCCTCCTCGCGCCTGCCGAGTTCGCGGAGCACGATGCCGAGCTGCACGAGCCGAATGGCCTTGGTCGTCGGATTGGGCTCGAGGCGCGCCGACTCCTCGACCAGGGGCAGCGCCTTGTCGAACTGCCGCATGACGATGTAGTGGCCGCCGAGGTTCCCCCGCTGGAAGTTGACGATGCGGGGCGAGGTCGTGGTCTGCGCGAGGGCGTAGGCGTCCTCGTAGGCCTTGAGGGCGTCGTCCTGGCGCTCGAGGTTGTTCAACGCGGTGGCGATGGCGTTGATGCTCTGGATTTCGCCCGGCCGGTCGCCGATGGCGCGCTGCAGGTCGCGGGCGCGCTCGTAGTACGCGAGCGACTCGGCGTAGGCGCCGTGGGCGCGATGCAGGCGGCCCATGCTCACCCACACGCGCGCCTGGCTGCCACGGCGGCCGGCCCGCTCGTACAGGGCCGATGCGGTTTCGTAGTCCTTGAGGGCGGCGTCGAACTCGCCGAGGCCGAATCGCCAGTCTCCACGTGAGTGGACCAGGATGCCCTCGAGCTCGTGCAGCTGCGCCGAATGGGCGAGTTCGATGCCCCGATGCAGCGCCTGGACGGCGTTGCTGTCTTCGCCCGCACGCACCAGCAAATACAGCGTGCGGACCTGGTCTTCGACGAGGCCGAGCCGCTCGAAGGTCGGCAGGACCTGCGACGCCAGGCGCAGCGCCTCCTGGCGATCGCCGCGCTGGTCGGCGAGCGACGCGCGGTGCCGGAGCACGCGGGCGACCCCCACCTGGTCGTCGACCGACTCGAAGAGCACGGCCGCGGCATCGAGCTGCGTCTCGGCACTCGTCAACTCGCCCCGATCGAGGGCAATGACGGCGAGCCGGCGGGTCGCCTCGGCCTCGCGGCGGCTGTCGCCGAGCGCGCGCGCCATCTCGCGCGCCTGCGTCAGGAGTGGGGTCGCGTCGGCATCGCGTTCGAGGCCGAGGAGTGCGAGCGCCTCATTCATCGCGCGGTCGATATCGGCGACGCTCGGCGCCGGCGCTGGCTGGCCAGCCCAGGCACACCCCGCCCAGATCAGCACGATCAGGATGGGCAGCAACGTCCGGGGGTGACGATGCAGGGAAGGCATGCGCGACCTCAGGTCCGTGTGACCTCGGAGTGCCAGCGTCCCTCGCGTTCGACGAAGCGCGTCGCGCCGCCGATCCGGAGGTGCGCCTCAACCGGGTAGAGCACGTCGCCGGGCAGCAGCAGCATGCGCTGCGCGGCCTCGACGTGCAGCCGGGGCGCCAGCGTCAACCGCGGAGACGCCGAGGCCCACGCCAGCACACGAGCGACCGACTTGAACGCCGACAGGTCTTCGAGCGTCCGCAGCGTAGGCGGGGCGAGTTCGACCTCGCCTGCCGCATACCGCTCGAGGACGGCCGACGCGGGCGCCCACCGCGCGTCCTCGATTTCGACGCCATCCGCGCTGCCGTCGCCGTCGGCATCGGGGGCTTCGGTGACGAAGAACACCGTGTCGAAACGCTTCCGCTCCTGCTCGGGCGTGATCCAGCGCGACAGGGGCAGCAGCCGATCGACGGCCGGCCGCCAGCCGTAGACGCGGCAGATGCGCAGGAACGACACGAGGCCCTGGCGCAGCTTGGCGCGGGCCTCGATCGCCTTCGGCGAGCCCGGACGCACGCGCAACTCGGGGTCAGGCCGCACGAGGATGAGCCCCGTCTCTTCGAACAGCTCGCGCACGGCCGCAATCGCGTGATCGACCAGCCATCCGGGATCCGCATCGGGCCAGGCCGCTCGCAGCGCCGGGATGCCGTCGGCCAGCTCGCGCCACTGCTGATCGCGATCCCCATCATCCACGCGCCCGCCCGGAAAGACCCATGCGCCGCCCAGCCACGAGGCGTCGGCCTTGCGCTGGAGCAGGAGGATCGAGGGCGATGCCCGCTTCAGCCCCTTGCGGACCAGGACGATGGTTGAGGCGGGGTTCGGTGGAGGAATCGCCATCGGCGTCAATGCTATCAGCTTGCCGACACGCCCGACGACCCGTTCTGGCATGTCGCGGCTCGCCTACAATCGGCAGCCGTGGGCCAGGCACGCATCGGCATCGATCTCGGCGGGACGAAGACAGAGGGAATCGCGCTCGACGCGCGCGGCGAGGCCGTCGGTCGCATCCGCATCGCGAGTCCACGTGACGACTACGCGGCGACGGTGGCCGCCGTGGCCGGCCTCGTGCGCGACCTCCAGCGTCGCGTCGGCCTCACCGCGAGCGTCGGTGTGGGCATCCCCGGCGCGGTGTCGGCGGCCACCGGTCTGGTCAAGAACGCCAACTCCACGTGGCTGATCGGTCGGCCGTTGCAGCGTGACCTCGAGGTGGCGCTGGGGCAGCCCGTGCGACTGGCCAACGATGCGAACTGCTTCGCGCTGTCGGAGGCGGTCGACGGGGCCGGGGCCGGAGCAGACAGTGTGTTCGGGATCATCCTCGGCACCGGCACTGGCGGGGGCGTGGTCATCGACGGGCGGGTCGTCAACGGCGCGAATGCCATCGCGGGCGAGTGGGGCCACAACCCGCTCCCGTGGCCCGACGACGACGAGCGGCCCGGGCCCAGGTGCTACTGCGGCCGCGACGGCTGCATCGAGACGTTCCTGAGCGGGCCCGGCCTCGCGGCCGACCACATGGCACAGACGGGCGTGGCGATCGATGCGGCGACGATTGCGGCACGCGCGGCGGCTGGCGACGCCACCGCCGACGCGAGCCTCAGGCGCTATGAGCGCCGGTTGGCGCGGGCGCTGGCCTCGGTGATCAACGTGCTCGACCCCGACGTCATCGTCATCGGGGGAGGGCTGTCGCGGATCGAGCGACTGTATGCGCACGTGCCGCCGTTGTGGTCGGCCTGGGTGTTCTCTGACCAGGTGGCGACGCGGCTGTTGCCTCCGCGGCACGGCGATGCCAGTGGCGTGCGTGGCGCCGCATGGCTCTGGCCCGTGACCCCGGCAGCGATGTGATACACTCGCTGGTCGCGCGCGGCGATTTTCCCGACTTGATGGGCCGCGCGGCCAGCGAGTGCTGAGAGTCTCGCCGCTATCTAAGTCGCGAACGGGCTCGCGGCATGACAGCGGCCCAGCCTTCCGCATACCTCCCTGGTTCACCAGACCCACGCGCCGCGACGAGGGCGCGCGATGCGGTTTTTCGACCTTCCGTCCCTCGACAGTGGCAAGGAGTACTCGGCAGATGGCCGGTGAGCTGCGTTACGTCTTCTCGTCTGAATCGGTGTCTGAAGGACACCCCGACAAGGTCTGCGACTTCATCGCCGACTCGATCCTCGACGCATGCCTCGAGCAGGATCCCCGGAGCCGCGTCGCGTGCGAGGTCCTGTGCAAGAACAACGTGGTCGTCCTTGCCGGCGAGATCACCACGAAGGCCACGCTCGACTACGTGCAGATCGCCCGCGAGGCGATTCGCACGATCGGCTACACCGATCCGAGTGAAGCGTTCAACGCCGACGGCGTCTTCGTGAACATGTGTCTCACGAGCCAGTCGCCCGACATCGCGCAGGGCGTCGACAAGGAGACGAGCAAGGCGGGCGAGCAGGGTGCGGGTGACCAGGGCAGCATGTTCGGCTACGCCAGCGACGAGACGCCCGAGCTGATGCCCCTGCCGATCCTGCTGGCGCACCGCCTCACCCGTGGCATCGCCGAGGATCGTAAGAACGGCGTCGAGTGGCTGCGCCCGGATGCCAAGTCCCAGGTGTCGGTCGAGTACGAGGGCAACACGCCGATCGCGGTGAAGCATGTGCTGATCTCGACGCAGCACAGCGCCAAGGCCAAGCAGAAGGCCATCCGCGACTATGTGATCAACGAGCTCGCGCCGCGTGCGCTGGGCAAGTGGTACCACGCGGGCATCAAGTTCGATGTCAATCCGACCGGCAAGTTCGTCGTGGGTGGCCCGACGGGCGACTGCGGCGTCACCGGCCGCAAGATCATCGTCGACAGCTACGGCGGCGCGGGCCGGCACGGTGGCGGGGCCTTCTCGGGCAAGGACCCGTCCAAGGTCGACCGCAGCGGCGCATACTTCTGCCGTTACGTGGCGCGCCAGATCGTCAAGAAGGGCTACGCCAAGAAGGCCGAAGTCCAGGTCGCGTACGCGATTGGCCTGGCTCAGCCGACCTCGGTCAAGGTCGACACCTTCGGCACGGGCGATGCCGCGCGCGCCGAGCAGTTCGTGCGTGAGAAGTTCGACTTCCGGCCGGGTGCCATCATCAAGACGCTCGGGCTGCTCAAGCCGATCTACAAGTCGACCACCAACTACGGCCACTTCGGCAAGCCCGGCTTGCCGTGGGAGAAGTAACGGCCGCCCCGGACGACACGGCGTCCCGCGAGGGGCTCCGGATGTGACGTAAACAGTAACAGGCAGGCGCCGCCCGCACGCAGCGCCTGCCTG
>JAEUQQ010000295.1 GCA_016789685.1 Acidobacteriota bacterium
GCCCGCCCGGCCTTGCCCCGGGGTGCTCACACTCTTTCGTTCCAGGCCGCACGTGGGTGCTGGCCGCCGGGCGCACGGACGGCCCTGCCCTGTCGAAGAACCCCGAGGTTGTACGAGGCCTCCGGCGTAGGGGCGCACCATGGTGCGCCCCCCGGCAGAATGTCGCCGCCGCCGTGCCCCGCACCGGGGCGCATCATGATGCGCCCCTACGCCGGAGGCGCGTAGGCTGGCCGCCGAGCGCACGTCCGCCCTTGCCAAGTCGAAGAACCCCGAGATCGTGCGAGGCCGCCGGCGTGGGCTGGCCGCCGGGCGCACGGACGGCCCTTGCCACGTCGAGGAACCCCGAGATTGTGCGAGGCCGCCGGCGTGGGCTGGCCGCCGGGCGCCCGGACGGCCCTGCCATGTCGACGACCCCCGAGATTGTGCGAGGCCTCCGGCGTAGGGGCGCACCTTGGTGCGCCCCCGGCAGATGTCGCCGCCGGCGTGCCCCGCACCGAGGCGCATCAGGATGCGCCCCTGCGGCAGTCCCCCGGTGTCACCGCGTTACAGTTTCCCGGTGTTGCCGCGTTTCAGGTCCTTGAATGGCGACGTCGGGGCCCATGTGGGCATCTGCGGTTGCTCGGCGAGGCGAAGTCCGAGCAGGGCCATCATGTCGGCCACCGTCCGCGCACCGGGCCAGTGCCAGTTGGGATAGATGTCGTCGGCCGGCTGGTGGTAGTAGATGGCCTCCCAGTCGTAGAACGCCTTCACGAACGCTTCCCTGGGCCCTTCCTGCGCGCCCACCAGCATCAGCGAGGGCACGCCGCGTTCGACGAACGCGTAGTGATCCGACCGCTTGAACACGCCCTGCTCGGGGATCGGGTCGGGCATGATCGTGATGCCGTAGGCGCGCGTGACCTCGTCGAGCATCGGGCCGATCGACGAGTGCTCGGCGCCGAACCCGATCACCTGCTTCACGGGTCCGAAGATCTCGGTGCCGATCCCGTCGAGATTCAGGTTGGCCGCGACCTTCTCGATCGGCCACGTCGGGTGCGCGGCCCAGTACCTCGAGCCCGTCAACCCGTACTCCTCGCCCGTCGTCGCCATGAAGATCAGCGACCGCTTCGGCCTCGGCTTCATCTTCGAGAACGCCTGGGCAGCCGCGAGCATCTCGGCGGTACCGATCGCGTTGTCGGCGGCGCCGTTGTAGATCTTTCCGCGCACCTTGCCGTAGGCGTCGTAGTGGGCGGTGAAGACGACCGCTTCGGCCTTCAACGTCGGATCCGACCCTTCGAACACGCCGATGACGTTCGACGAGGTGACCTGGCTCACCTGGATTTCCACAGCAATCTCGGCCCTTCGCTTCAGGTCGATGGCGCGGAAGTCATCGCGCTCGGCCAGCGCGAACGCGATCTTGTGGGTCATCCCCGACGTTTCGAAGAGCATGGCTGCCGCACCGTCGTTGAGCCCGAGCACCGGCCGGTTTCCCAGCGGGGGATCCGGGGTCGCGCCTTCGGGGAGGTTCCGTGGACGCGAGAAGTAGTCGACGATGAGGCCCACCGGCAAGGCCCCGCGACCGTTCTCGATCAGGATGAACGCCGTCGCGCCTGCGGCGGCCATCGTCTCGAAGCGCTTTTGTCCGGGCGCCGCCCAGGCCGATTCCGACACGTTCGCCGGGCGATCCTGGAAGACCACTGCGATCTTGCCATTGAGATCGATGCCCGCGAGGTCGTTGCGGTGCAGCGCGTCGTCCACGACGCCGTAGCCGACGAAGACCAGGTCGGCGGTCAGCGCCAGCGTGTTGCCGGTGATGCTCAGCGGCGCCCACTCGGTTCCCAGTGTCAACGTGTGCCCGCCGACCTTGAACGTGGAGGTCTCGGCCGTCACCGAATGGGTGTAGGGCACCGCCTGCAGGTACGAGCCCTTGTCGCCGAGCGGTGCCATACCCATGCGCTTGAACTCTGACGCCAGCCACTTCGCCGCCTTGTCACCCCCCGGCTGGCCCGTGCCTCGGCCTTCCATGTCGTCGGCCGCCAGGGCTGCGGTGAACCGCTTGATCGCGTCGATCGTGATGTGCTTCGTCAGTTTCTGCTCGACCGGCGACAGGCCCTGGGCCTTGCCTTCGACCGACTGCGCCGCGACGAGGGCCGCAGACGACAGCATGAGTGCGACGACGGCGGCCGGGAGCCTCCGCGACAGAGTACGCGACATCGACGTGCCTCCAGGGACCCGGCGCGTCAACGCCGTTCCCACGTGTTGTTCAGTGCGATGAAGTCCGCGAAGATCCCGCTCGTGAGCGTGATCGACGTCGCGCGGACCGGCGTGGGCACTCGCACCAGCCTGACGCCTGTGGTGTAGCACCGGGGGGCCGCAGGGCGCTATCCGGCCTGTGCCATCACCGGCGAGCGTGCATGTTGCGGGATCGGTGAGAGCCGTGTGTGACGCGGACGACGTGTAGACTACCGGGTGCAAGGAGTCACCATCGTGCCCCACAGCCCCTCCATCCACTCGATGCGCCTCGCCGGAATCACTCGCCTCGTCACGGCGTTCGCCGTGACGGTCGCCGCGGCAACCGCCGTCGCGCAGCCCGTGGCGCGCGCTGACGAGTCACGCGCGGCGCTGCCGCGCAGCACGCCCGAGCGGCAGGGCGTGGCCTCGGCGGCCATCCTCGACTTCGTGCAGTCGGTCGATCGCGACATCGACGCGATGCACTCGGTCATGATCGTCAGGCACGGGCACGTGATCGCCGAGGGGTGGTGGGCTCCCTACGCGCCCGACGTGCGACACACGATGTACTCGCTCACCAAGAGTTTCACGTCGACGGCGGTGGGCCTCGCGGTGTCTGAAGGGCTGCTCAGCGTCGACGACCCCGTGCTGAAGTTCTTCCCTGCCGAGGCGCCGGCAGAGCCGAGTGCGTTCCTCAAGGCGCTGCGCGTGCGCGACCTGCTCTCGATGTCGACGGGCCACCACAAGGAGCCCGTCCTCGCGGCGACGCCCGAGTGGACGAAGACCTTCCTGGCCGCGCCCATCGATCACAAGCCCGGCACGTTCTTCCTCTACAACACTCCCGCGAGCTACATGCTGTCGGCCATCCTCCAGAAGGTGACCGGGCAGAAGACAGCCGACTACCTGCAGCCGCGCCTCTTCGGCCCGCTCGGCATCGACGACCTCGAGTGGGAAACGAGCCCCGAGGGCGTGACCATCGGCGGCTATGGCCTGCACCTGCGCACCGAGTCGGTGGCACGGTTCGGGCAGCTCTACCTGCAGAAGGGCCTGTGGCAGGGCGCGCAGCTCGTGCCCAGGGCGTGGGTCGACGTGGCGACGAGCCGGCAGGTGTCGAACGGATCGAATCCGGCCAGCGACTGGGACCAGGGGTACGGCTACCAGTTCTGGCGGTCGCGGTACGGCGCGTATCGCGGCGATGGCGCGTTCGGCCAGTACTGCCTCGTGCTGCCCGAGCACGACGTCGTCATCGTCATCACGAGCGGCATCAAGAACATGCAGGTCGTGCTCGACCTGGTGTTCTCGAAGCTGCTGCCGGCCTTCTCGGCCAACGCCCTGAAGGCCGATCCGGCCGGCGCGTCGGCGCTCAAGTCTGCGATGGCGGGACTGGCCCTGCACACACCGCAGGGCAAGGCCCAGGGTGGCGCTGACCTCGTCGCGGGGCGACGGTACGTGTTCCCCGAGAACGACGAGAAGATCGAATGGCTGGCGCTCGAGCGCGCGGCCGACGGCACGCCGACGCTCGTCACGCGGGTCGCCGGGGTCGAGCAGTCGCTCGCGATGCCGTTGGGCCGCTGGGCCACGTCACGGCTGCCCGTGCCCTCGACGTTTTTCGGGCAGTCGCTGGCGACGAGCGGGGCCTGGACCAGCGATGTGACATTTGCGGGCACGCTCGCCTACTTCGAGACCCCGTTCAAGCTCAACGTCCGGCTCACGTTCACGGGCGACACCGTGACCTACGAACGCGAGATGCACGTGGGCTTCGGCGACACGCGCCGCCCGGTGCTCACGGGGAAGGCGCAGTAGACAGGCGGGCGCGGGCGCGTCGAATGCCGGCTGGGCCGCACGGCCACCTCGTCCCCTTGAAAAGCCGGGCCTGTCACGTTACTATCTTGGGTCCTTCCGGGGTGGGCCAGTGGCGCAGTTGGGAGCGCGCCTGAATGGCATTCAGGAGGTCAGGGGTTCGAATCCCCTCTGGTCCACCAACTCAGCGCCTGCCGGGTAACACTGGGGTAGCAGCGCGACGGATTTCGGCCGGTTCACCGCCGGCCGTTTTCGCGTACGTCGGCTCCCGACAATCGCGGCGAGAGTCGATCTTTTTTCCACACCTCAACTTGCTGCAAGGACTCAGGTTGTGCCCTGCCACGGGCACTCGGCCGGGGATGGATCGTGCATTTTCATGCGGGCGCGTGATGTCTCGCAGCGTCGCGCTGTGTCTTGTCGATCAACTGGGTGCCACTCCGGCACCGGAACGACAGAGAGGACTCAATGACGGCCGATACCTTGCTCCGAATGTCAGAGGTTGAAACTCGAACGGGCGTCCACCGGGCCACGATCTACCGATGGGTCGCGGCCGGCACGTTTCCACAGCCGGTCCGCGTCGGGACCGTTCGCGTTGCCTGGAGGGAACGCGACATCGTCAAGTGGCAGGCAGCGTTGACCGTTGGCGTCCGGCCCGCGCCGGATCCACTTCGGAGGGCGTGATGGCGTCCGTCCAACAGCAGCGCGAACGGGCATCGTCATGTCGGCGGTCGCGATGACGTCCGCAGAGGTTGTCTCGCTGTTCCCGGATGCGAAGTC
>JAEUQQ010000299.1 GCA_016789685.1 Acidobacteriota bacterium
GGGGCCAGCGTCTCGACCACGCTGCTGATCCCGATGACGGCCGCCTCGTCGTCGGGGCGCAGGGCCCCAAGAAACTGCAGCGCGGCGTCCTGGACGAACGCCAGCTGCTTCCCGTTCATGCTGAAGCTGCGATCGACGGCCACAGCCACCGACAACGGGAAGGTGCCGTTGGCAAACGCCGCGACGTCGCGCGGCACGCCATCGTCGGTCACCGCGAAGTCGGCGGCGCGCAGGTCGGTCACCACGTCCCCACTCCTCGTGGTCACGGTGGCATAGACCTCGACGAGGGTCACCGACGAGGAGAACTGCGCCGATGCGGCGCCAGCGACGGCACCGACCGCGACGGCCAGGGCGGCGAGGCGCGCCGCCGCACGTGGAATCGTCACAGGGCGCCCGCGCGGTCGGTGCTAGAATCGGGGTGAGTCAAGGAGACATCCATGGGCAGCCTCGGGCTACCGGAACTGGTACTGATCGTTCTCATCCTCATCCTGATCTTCGGCGCCAACCGCCTTCCCGACATCGGGCGCGGCATCGGCCGTGGCATCCGCAACTTCCGCGATGCGGCGAAGGAAGGGCGAGACGAAACCCAGCCGTAGCCGTCAGAGCACGACGCGCGCGTCGCCCATCCGGCGGGTGACGCGCTCACGGTCGAGATACTCGAGCAGGGGGATGGCGAACTTCCGCGACATCCCGTACCGATCCTTGAAGGCCGCGACATCCAGTCGCGCGCCGGCCGGCGTTCCCTTCCAGCCACGCACCTCCTGTTTCAATCCCTCGAGCGCCGCCGCCGCGAACCACAGCGTGTCGAGCTTCACCAGCACGCGCTGACGCCCGAGCAGCGTGGCCATCTGTTCGACCCGGCCCACCCCGACGCCGCACTGCGCCGCCACGGTCGCCAGGTCGGGCGGCATCAGCCCACCGGCAGCCATGGCCTGCTGCAGCGCCTCGACCACCGGACGGTCGGCCTCGTCGACGACCACCCGGTGTGACGCCAGGGCGAGCCGATCGGTCGCCACGATCTTCCGGGCCGCCACGAGCGAGGCGACCACGTGCGCGAACACGAGGTCGTCGGCATGCGCGAAGACGCGCGAACGGGCTTCTTCGCGCGAGAGTCCGTCGGCCAGTGGCTGCGCGCGATGGTGGTCGCCGATGGCCCGCATCAGCTGCACCTCGAGGGCGCGTAGCGCCGGGCACGCGACCAGCAGCGCCCCCACGGGCTCGATGGTGCCGCTGGACGTCAGTGACGCCACGATGCGCTCCGCCTCGACGCGAGGCAGCCCCGCGCGGGTGACCAACGCCGCTGCGGCAAGGCCATGCCCACCCGTCTCGCCCACCATCTGCGTAACGGCACGCGTGTGGGCGTCGGCGGCGCGAGGGTCAAGGGCGGCGAAGCGTTCGCGGCCGCGCGCGGTCCGCGTCGGCCCCTTCGGCGGCAACGGGTCGATCACCTCGCCACCGGCCACGGTACGTGATGGCGAGTAGGCGCGAAGGATGAACCGATCTCCGCGAGTGACGACGATGGGCGCTTCGAGCCTGAGACGCCCGAAGGCGTGTGCATCCGGCGGCGCGTGCGACAGGTCGGCTGCGTCGCCGGCCGGTGTCTCGACGCGCGACAACGCCAGGCGTCCGAGGACTTCACTGGTTCCACTGTGCACGCGCACGCGTGCGCCGTGCTTAAGTGCGGGAGCCTCGGCCAGCGTCTCGATCAGCACGTCGACGATGCGCGTGCCGTCGTAGGTGCCGGGCGCGACGGCCGATTCGCCGCGGGCCACGTCGGCGACGTCGACGCCGGCGAGGTTGACGGCGAGCCGCTGGCCAGGCAGCGCCAGGTCGACCCTCGCACCGTGCGCCTGCAGTCCGCGCACCTTCACGCGGCGTCGGCTCGGTACCAGGTCGAGGTCATCGCCGATGGCCACCTGACCGGCCACAAGGGTCCCCGTCACCACCGTCCCGAACCCACGGACGCTGAAGGCGCGGTCAATCGGCAGGCGCGCCGGCACGTCGTGCCCACGCACGCCGACGCGGCCCGCCAGTCCCTGCAGCACGCCTCGCAACGTGTCGAGCCCCATCCCCGTCGTCGACGACACGGGAACGATCGGTGCGCCATCGAGAAACGAACCGGCGACGAGTTCGCGCACGTCCAGCGTCGCGAGTTCGAGCATCTCGTCGTCGACGAGGTCGGCCTTCGTCAGCGCCACGGCGCCGGTCTTCACCCGCAACAGGCGACAGATCGCGAAGTGCTCGCGCGTCTGGGGCATCACCGACTCATCGGCGGCGACCACGAGCAGCACACCGTCGATGCCGGTCGCCCCGGCGAGCATGTTCTTGACGAAACGCTCGTGCCCGGGCACGTCGACGAACGACACGCGGGCGTCGCCGAGATCGACGTGGGCGAACCCGAGGTCGATGGTGATGCCCCGGGCCTTCTCCTCGGCCAGGCGGTCGGGATCGATGCCCGTGAGGGCCCGGACGAGCGTGCTCTTGCCGTGGTCGATGTGCCCGGCCGTCCCGATGACCACCGTGCGCGCCATCACCGCCCTCGCTTCTTCATTGCACGTTCGTGCTTCCCGGGACGCTGCGAACGCGTGCGGACCTGCCGGCGCTCACGCTTCGACGACACCCCGCTCTTCACCGCACGTGACGCGGTGGGAGCACCGCGCCGACGACCGCCGGCGGCCTCGAGGATTTCGGTCAACGCCAACTCGATCTGCCGACGCTCGCGATCGACCTTCACGACCTGTACGCGCACCTTGTCGCCGAGCTTGTAGCGCCGGCGGGTCGCTTCGCCGAAGAGCAGGTGCTCGCCTTCGACGAAGCGGTAATAGTCGTTGTTCATCGACGACACGTGCACCAACCCGTCGATGAAGTGGTCGGCCAGTTGCACGAACAGCCCGAATGGCGCGACGCCGAGGATGATGCCGTCGAAGTCCTCGCCGACCTTGTCGCGCATGAAGCGGACCTGCTTCCACTGCAGCAGTTCGCGCTCGGCCTCGATGGCGCGACGCTCCCGGTCGGACGTGTGGCGCGCGAGTTCCGGCATCTCGTCGGCGCGCAGGTCGGCCTCGTCGGCATCCCACGACCGATGCCGCTGCGCGCGCAGGGCCCGGTGCACCACCAGGTCGGGATACCGGCGGATCGGCGACGTGAAATGCGTGTAGCTCCGGGCGGCGAGCCCGAAGTGCCCGAGGTTGGCGGCGTCGTACCGCGCCTTCTGCATGCTACGGAGCATGAGCGTCGCGATCGGGCGCTCCTCTGGGGTGCCGCGCATGCGCTCGATGACCCGCTGGAAGTGATGCGGCTCCACCGCTTCGGGTGGCGCAGCCAGGCTGTAGCCGAACGAACTCACGAACGCCTCGAATTCAGCAACCTTGAGCACGTCGGGGCGCTCGTGGATCCGGTAGAGCGACGGCGCCTCGTGGCGATCGAGATGCTCCGCCACCGTTTCGTTGGCGAGCAGCATGAACTCCTCGATGATGCGGTGCGCGACGTTCCGCTCCGACGCCGTGATCGACGTGATCGCGCCGTCGGGATCGAGCTGCACCTCGGCCTCGGGCAGGTCGAAGTCGATCGACCCCCGCGTGCGGCGACGCTGGTTGAGGATGCCGAA
>JAEUQQ010000318.1 GCA_016789685.1 Acidobacteriota bacterium
GGGCGATGCCAACTCGATCGGTGAGATCGAGGTGGCCCTGCGCGCGGGCTTCATTCCCGACGAACTGGTCTTCACCGGCGTGGGCAAGTCGCGCGACGAACTCGATCGCGCGATCGGGCTCGGCGTCGGCGTGATCAACGCCGAGTCGCCAGGCGAACTCGCGCGCATCGATGCGATCGCGCAGGCGCAGGGGACCCGCGCACGCGTCGCCCTCCGCGTGAACCCGGACATCGACGCGGGGACGCACCCGAACATCTCGACCGGTCGCGAGCACAACAAGTTCGGGATGCCCATCGGCGGCGCCATCGACATCCTGCGCGAGGCGGCCGCCCGGCCAGGCCTGCACATCGCGGGCATCCACGTCCACATCGGCTCGCAGATCCGCACCATCGAGCCGCTCGCTCGCGCGGCCCGCGTGATGGTCGATCTCGCCGCCGGCCTGCGCGATGCCGGCATCACCCTCGACCACGTCGATCTCGGCGGCGGCCTCGGGATCGCCTACGACGAGGGCCCGGTCGTCGATGTCGCCGACTACGCGACGGTGGTCGCCGACACCCACGCGGCCACCGGGTTGCCCATCGTGCTCGAACCGGGACGATGGATCGTGGGCGCGGCCGGCGTGCTCGTGGCACGCGTGATCGACGTGAAACAGCATCCCTCGGGCCGGCGGTTCGTGGTGCTCGATGCCGGCATGACCGAACTGATCCGCCCGGCGCTCTACAACGCCTTCCACCGCATCGTGCCGGTCGAGAGCGACGAACGACGCCCCGTCGTCGGCGCCGACATCGTCGGGCCGGTCTGCGAGAGCAGCGACAAGTTCGGTGTCGACCGGCAGCTGCCGGACCTGCGCGTCGACGACCTCGTCGCCGTGCTCGATGCCGGGGCCTACGGCGCGGCCATGGCCTCGAACTACAACCGCCGGGCGCTGCCGGCCGAGGTCTTCGTCGAGGGCGGCGCGTGGCGCATCGTCAAGCGCCGGCAGTCGGTCGACGACATGCTGGCGCTCGAGTCATGACCGGGGCGCTCATCGCCTTCGAGGGGCTCGACCAGAGCGGCAAGGAAACGCAGGCGCGCCGGTTGCAGGCGCGCTGCGAAGCGGCGGGGCGCCGCGTCGAGTTCCTGGCCTTTCCCTGCTACCAGACGGCCATCGCGCAGGAAATCGCCGCGGCGCTGGCCGGCGAACGCCGCTACACCCCCGACGTGCTCCAGTTGCTCTTCGTGGCCAACCGCTACGAGTACCGCGATCGCATCGAGCAGGCGATGGCCGCAGGCGCCGTCGTCATCTGCGATCGCTACGCGGCGTCGAGCGTGGCCTATGGCGAGGCGTTCGGCCTCGATCCCGCCTGGCTCACCGACGCGCAGCGCTATCTGCCGCGGCCGACGGTGACCGTCCTGCTCGACATCGCGGCCGAGCGCTCGGCCGAGCGCAAGCAGGCCAACCGCGACAAGTTCGAGCGCGACCTCGCCCTGTTGACGCGCGTGCGTGCGAGCTACAGGCGCCAGGCCGATGCCGACGCCTCGTGGGTCGTCATCGACGCCGCCCACGGCATTGATACGGTCGCGGCCTCGGTCAGCGACGCGATCGACGCACGGCTCGGGCTGCGGTAGCCACACGCACCTCGGCGACGCCGGCCTCGCGCAGCGCCCTCGCGCATGCCGTCACGGTCGCGCCCGTCGTCACCACGTCATCGACGATCACGACGGTGGCGCCGCGCAGGCGTTGCGCCGTGCGCGCCCGCACGCCGATCACGGCGTGCAGGTTCGACCACCGGTCGTCGCGGGTCAGCGAGGCCTGGCGCCTGGTCGCGCGCCTGCGGACGAGCGCGTCGACCACCGGGAGCCCAAGGCCGCCGGCGATCAGCCGCGCCTGGTTGAAGCCTCGCCGCCACGATCGCAGGGGATGCAGCGGCACCGGCACGACGGCGTCGGCGCCATCGAGGACGTCGCGGGCCGCCTCGCGCAACTCGCACGCGACCGCGCCGGCGATCGACGTGCGCCGCGCGTACTTCAGGGCGTGCAGGATGTCGCGCAACGGTCCGTCGTATTCGCCGAGGGCCGACGAGGCGGCGATGACCTGCCAGCGCGGGTCGCACTGCCGGCATGCGCCGTGCCCCTGCACACGAGGCGCGCCGCAGCGCCGGCAGGCGTGGGCCCCGATGCGGGGGATGTGGGCCCAGCACTCGTCGCAGACACAGCCGCCGAGTGGAGATGACAGCCGGCCCCGGCAGGCAGCGCACGTGGGCTCGAGGGCGAAGACGAGCGCCGCGTCGACGAGCCGGCGCAGGCCGGCGCCGGCGCTAGAGCGAACGTTCCGACACGGCGTGCGACTCGGCGCCTCCCCAGAGGCGGTCGAGCGCGTAGAACTCCCGCGTGTCGGGTGTGAAGACATGGATGACGAAGTCGAAGCAGTCGATGAGCACCCACTCCGAGCGCTCGTAGCCCTCGATGTGGGTGGGTCGCGCATCGTGCTTGCGCAGGGCCTCGTCGATCGCGTCGGCGATCGCCTTGACCTGCCTGGCATTCTGGCCCGAGCAGATCGCGAAGTAGTCGGTGAAGGCCTGCTTCTTCGTCAGGTCGAGGACCGTGACGTGCTCGGCCTTCTTGTTGAACGCGGCCGCCAGGGCCACCTTCAACGCCTCGGGACAGCCGGCCAGCGGATCGCTGGCAGCACGCTTCGCGTCAGCTTTCTTCATGCAAGCGACCTGCCTGTGACAGGGACGGACGGTAGAGACCGTGTCGCACGATGTGTGCGTGCACGGGTGGAGTGACGAGCGCCGCGACGTCGCCGCCCGCCGCGAGCGCCGCGCGCAGCGAGGTCGACGAGACGTCGCTGGTCGGCGCGTCGATCAGGAAGACACGTGTTTCGTAGGCGTTGGCCGCCGGCGCGTCGCGCAACGCCTGCGGCGGTGCGAAGCGCGGACGCAGCGCCCCGAGCCGCGCCTCGATGAGGTCGAGCCCGTGGCCGGGCCGCGTCACGACCGCGAAGTGCGCGGCATCGAGCACGCGGGGATAGTCGAACCAGGTGGCAATTTCTGCAAACGCATCGACGCCGGTGATGAACACGATCTGCGACGGTGCGTAGCCGGTCGTTGCGAGGCGGGCCAGGGTGTGCGCCGTGTACGATGGGCCATCGACCCGCAACTCGGCGTCGTCGGCGACGAGATACGGCGCGTCCTGCGCCGCCAGCGCGGTCATCGCGAACCGATGATACGCCGACGCGTGCGGGGCGCGGTGACGATGGGGCGGCACGTGGGCCGGCATCAGCAGGATGCGCTCGAGTCCCAATGCGTCATGCGCGGCGCGCGCCACGTCGAGGTGACCACGATGGATCGGGTCGAAGGTGCCGCCAAGCACGCCGACGATCCCGGGACTCACGCGTCGCCGTCCCGCTTGCCGTCGAGGTCGATCTCGCGGGTGACCCGCGCCGGACCCGCGGTGTCGTCGTCGAGCCGCGTTCCACGGCCGCGCCGCCGTACAGGCTGGGGCGCGGCAGGTGCGGCAGGCCGAGGAGCCGCGGCCGCGGTTTCGAGTTCGATCCGCTCGGCGTCGAGACGCTCGGCCACGTGCGGCCACACGGCCTCGAGCAGGCTGGGCAGCCCGTCGCCGGTCGCCGCCGAGATTTCATGGAAGGGCAGGCCCATCCGTTCGACGTGCGTCCGCAGGCGCGCGAGGCGCTCGGGTTCGTCGAGCGCGTCCATCTTGTTGGCCGCGACGATCTGCGGTCGTTCGGCGAGCGGTAGCGAGCCCATGGCCTCGTCGACCGGGAACTGCGCCAGTTCGTCACGGATGATGTCGAAGTCGCTCACGGGGTCGCGCCCCGACTGCGACGAGACATCGACGAGGTGGATCAGCACGCGGGTGCGTTCGAGATGCCGCAGGAACTGGTGGCCGAGGCCTGCGCCACGGTGAGCGCCCTCGATCAGCCCGGGGATGTCGGCGACCACGAGCGAGCGGTCACCGCTCATCGAGACCACGCCCAGGTTGGGTACCAGCGTCGTGAAGGGATAGGCGGCGATCTTGGGCTTTGCCGCCGAGATACGCGAGATGAGCGTCGACTTGCCCGCGTTGGGGAAGCCGACCAGGCCGACGTCGGCCAGGAGCTTGAGGGTCAGGCGGACGGCCTTCACCTCGCCGGGCAGTCCCGGTTCGGCACGACGCGGCGTGCGGTTGGTCGACGACGCGAAGCGAGCGTTTCCCCAGCCCCCCTTGCCGCCCTGGGCGATACGCAGGCGCTGCGTCTCACGCGTGATGTCGCCGAGCAGCACGGGGCCGTGGTCAGACATCTCGTAGACGACGGTGCCGAGGGGCACATCGATGTAGAGGTCGCGTCCCGACTTGCCGGTGCGGTTCGAGCCTTCGCCGTTGCGGCCGCGTTCGGCCTTGAAGATCGGGGTGTAGCGGAAGTTGACGAGCGTGTTGCGCTGGGGATGCGCGACGAGCACGACCGAGCCGCCGTGTCCGCCGTCGCCGCCGTCGGGGCCGCCACGGGGGATGAACTTCTCGCGGCGGAAGCTCATGCAGCCGCGGCCGCCGTCGCCGGCCGTGACCTGGATGTCTACTTCATCGACGAACATCGTGGCGGGTCAACGCGGGGGCAGCAGGCGCCGCCCCCACGCAAGCCTACTCCGCAGCGGCGACGAGCGGGTGGACGCTGATGAAGCGGCCCCGGGCGCCGTGGTCTTCGAACTTGACGGTGCCGGCGATCTTGGCAAACAGCGTGTCGTCCTTGCCGAGGCCGACGTTCTGGCCGGCCTGGAACTTGCGACCGCGCTGACGCACGAGGATCGAGCCGCCGGTGACGACGTTGCCGTCGAACCGCTTGACGCCGAGACGCTGTGCCTGGCTGTCGCGACCGTTGCGAGAACTGCCTTGTCCCTTTTTATGTGCCATGACTCGAACCTGACCCCGTCTAGACCAGGATGTCCTTGACCGTCACGCGGGTCAGGGTGCTCCGGTGCCCGTTGGTGCGGCGATAGCCCTTGCGCCGCGTCTTCTTGAAGATGCGGATCTTCGGCCCGCGCGCCTCGCCGTCGACGACGCCGACGACCCTGGCCCCGGCCACGAAGGGCGCACCGACGACCACGTCGCCGCCATCCTTGCCCACGAAGAGCACCTGGTCGAAGGTGACTTCCTGGCCCGCCTCGGCCGAGAGGAGATCGACCGTCACGCTGACGCCCGGCCCGACCTTCACCTGCCGTCCACCGCTCTGAATGATCGCAAACACGTTCCTAGCCTCCACGCCCTGTGCGAGCTTTCGTTTCACGCGAGCTGCCGGGCGTGCCCTGAGCGAGCGTCCCCGTCACGCGAGTCGAAGGGCCCTGTGCGGGCACCGCGCCCCGTCCAAGAGCCATACAGTGTGGCATCCGCAGCCCAGACCGGTCAAGTAGGGGCGCATCATGATGCGCCCTGACCGGCCCCAGACCCTGACCGGCTGCCTCAAGCGTAGGGGGCCCATCATGATGCGCCCTGACCCCCTGCGCCTGCCGGGGGCACGCACCGGGGGCGTCACCGCACCCGGGGGGGCTGGGGCGTCATCGCAACAGGCGATGGGCGCATCATGATGCGCCCCTACTTCAGGAGGACGCGGGTGCCCTTGATCTTCTGGGAGCTGAGCGTGCTCAGGAAGCTCGGGACGAGGCGGTCCATCAGCTCGAAGTACGACGACAGCGCCGGCGTGTTCTGCTGGGCGTTGTAGAGGATCTCTTCGCGGAACGACTCGGCGTAGAGCGTCGTGCCCGTGCGGCCATCGATGAAGACGAACTTCGGCCGCAGGATGAAGCCCTTGCGCTCCATGTAGGTGCGGACCGGCACCACGCTGCGCCGCCCGAACCGGTCGTAGACCTCGCGCTCGCTCGTGACGAACCCCGACCGCTGATGCGGCACGAACAGCACCGTCCCCGTCACGATGAGCGGGCTCTGGAACTCCTCGCCGATGCGCTTCCAGTAGTCGACGTTGGCAAAGACCCGCTCGTAGGACTGCAGGTCCTTCTCGTCGCGGATGCGGTCGGGCAGGGCCGCAGGCCCGTCGGCGGTCACCTGGTCGCCCGCGGCGGCGCGTGGCTGGTCGTTGGCGACGTCCTGCAGCGGCAGCACGTCGGCCTCGATGACGCGCAGCTGTGATTTCGTCCGCAGCTGGCTCCGCAGCAGGCGCACCGTCTCGAGGTTGGCATCGACCTCGTCGCTGCCGCCAGAGATGAAGCCGGCAATCAGCACGCGCTGGAACGACGAGATGTCGAGCTTCGGCTGGATCGGCGTTTCGATGGGCACCTCGTAGAACGTGGTGCACCCGGCCAGCACGATCGCGACCGAGGCACTACTGGCGATCCGGAGCGCGGTTCGTGCGGTCATTGATTTCCTTGAACAGATCGTAGTTCTGCTTGATCTGCAGATTGTTCGGTTCGAGCTCGACCGCCTTCTCGTACGCCTTGCGCGCCGACTCGAAGTCGCCCGACTGCTCGCACGCGATCGCCAGGTTGTTGAACGCGGCGGCATACGTCGGGTCGATCTCGGTCGCGCGTTCCCACCGGTAGCGCGCTTCCTTCCACAGCCCCTTCTGGGCGACCGAGATGCCGAAGTCGACCTGCGCCTTCGCATCACTCCTCGCGTCGCCAGCAGCGAGAGCTCCCGCAGGAGTGAGCGTGAGGCACGCTACGAAGAGATATGTCACGGCACGCATGGCGAGATCCCGACTATATGCCCACGCGTTACGACGTGCAAGGACTCCGTTGCGTGGTCGCGACGTCCTTGCCGGGCCACCAACGGGGCCGCGTCCGGTGCCTGCCTCCGCCACCCCCGTCACCCGTTGTGACCCTCCGAGGAGTCCCTGCGATGCTCGTGCCAAACGCCCCTGCGCCATCTGTCTGTGTTTCAACATGGAGCCGGGACGACTGGCCCGTGCTCCTTTCGCGAATCGTCGATCCCCCCGACGAACTGTGGACCCTGGGCGCACGCGAGGCCGCCCTCGCCCCCTGCATCGCTATCGTCGGATGCCGTCGCGCCACGCCACTGGCCCTGCGATGCGCCCACGATCTCGCCCGCGACCTCGCCGGCTCGGGCATCACCATCGTGTCGGGCCTCGCCTTCGGGATCGACGCCGCCGCCCACGGCGGTGCCCTCGAGTCCGGGCGCACCATCGCCGTCCTGGCCGGCGGCGTCGACCGCGTCTATCCGGCCTCGCACGACTGGTTGGGACGCGCCGTCGTCGAGCGCGGATTCCTGGTCTCGGAGTTTCCCCCGGGCACCGCACCGCGCAAGCACCACTTCCCCAGGCGGAACCGCATCATCGCCGGCCTGTCGATCGGCGTCGTCGTCGTCGAGGCGCCCGAAACCAGCGGTGCGCTCATCACGGCGCGCTGCGCCCTCGACGCCGGCCGCGAGGTGTTCGTGGTCCCGGGGCCGGCTGCCGGCAGCCGCAATCGTGGCGGTCACCTCCTCGCCAACGATGGTGCCCGGCTCGTCGAGCACGCCGACGACGTGCTGGCGGCGCTCAACCTGGTCGCGCCAGGGCGCACCGTCGCGGCCGGACCGCCGCCCCCCGACGACCCGGCGCTGCGGGCACTCGTCCCCGGCGAACCGGCAGAACTCGACGATATCGTCGCCCGGTCGGGGCTGCCGGCGCCGGCCGCGCTGGCGCGCCTGGCGACCCTCGAACTCGACGGCTGGGTCGCGCGCGGCCCCGGAGGCAGATTCGTCCGGGTTGCCCGAAAGTGGTAA
>JAEUQQ010000357.1 GCA_016789685.1 Acidobacteriota bacterium
GCCGCCTCGTCGGCGGCCCCGCGTCGGCGCGCCAGTTCCGCTTCTAGGTCCGCGTCGCTCAGATCCCGCAGGTCGATCGGCTTGGTCATACCCTCAGCAGATCACAGCCGCCGATCCAGAGCAATAGTCAGTCGTGCACCCCCAGCCCTGAGCGAGCCCGAAGGGCGAGTCGAAGGGTGCTACCATCTCGGCCCGTGCCGCGTCCTGTCGAGGTCATCACCATCCGCGATGTCGCACGACGTGCCGGCGTCTCGACGGCCACCGTCTCACGCGTCCTCAGCCAGCCCGACGTCGTCGCCCCCGCCACGCGCGACGCCGTCACCGCCGCCGTCGACGCCCTCGGCTACACGCCCAACTCCGCGGCCAAGAGCCTGCGCACGCTGCGCTCGGGCAAGATCCTCGTCACCGTCCCCGACATCTCGAATCCCTTCTTCTCGCTCGTCCTGCAGGGCATCGAGAACGCGGCCCTCCGCGGCGGGTACTCGGTGCTCGTCGGCGACACGCAACACGACGACAAGCGCGAGCAGCGCTATGCCCTCATGCTGCAGCGCAAGGAAGCCGACGGGTTCATCTTCCTCGGACATCGCCTGCCGAAGGCGGCGGCCCAGCTCGTGCGCGAGTCGGCGCCTCGCTGCGCCCCCGTCGTGAATGCCTGCGAATTCAGCCCGACGCTCGGCGTGCCGAGCGTCCACATCGACAACACCCGCGCAGCCTTCGAAGTCGTCGATCACCTGTGCCGCCTCGGACACAAGCACATCGGCGTCGTCACCGGCCCGCTCGTCAGCCCCCTCAGTCGCGATCGCCTGCAGGGCGTCATGACCCGCGCCAGGGCCGATGGCATCGCCGACGCCATCGCCGTCGTGCACGGCGACTTCTCGATCGAATCGGGCGCGATTGCCGCCGAGCGGCTGTTTGCCGAAAAACGGCGGCCGACGGCGCTGTTCTGCTTCAACGACGAAATGGCCATCGGCGTGTTGAGCGCCGCGCGCCGGCGCGGCCTCACCGTGCCCGACGACCTGTCGCTCGTCGGCTTCGACGACATCCGCTTCGCGCAGTACGCCGATCCCCCGCTCACCACCGTGCTGCAGCCGATGCGCGAGATCGGCGAAGGGGCCGTCAGGCTCCTGCTCGAGATCATCCGGGGCGAGAAGCTCAACCCCGTGTCGATCACCCTGCCCCACTCGCTCGTCGTGCGGGCCAGTACGGCACCGCCACCACGCCCCTCGTCGAGCCGGAAGCCACGCTGAGCGGACGGGCGCGCGCGTCCTGACGCCGACATCGCGGGCGGGGGACGCTCCGAGCGACGAGGGCTCGGATCCTCGACCGGGCTGACGCTCGCCGTGCGCACACCCGGGCGCGCACGCCCGGGCACCAGCGCCGGTCGCGGCGTAGCGGTGCGCGGCCGCGGCGACGTCGGCGTCAGAGTTCCGCGAGGCTGCGGATGCGCGTGCAGTCGCGAAAGCCGTGCAGGTCGCACGGGTCGAGCAGGATCGGCGCAATGCCCGACGCGCGCGCGCCGATCACGTCGATCTCGTAGAAGTCGCCGACATGCACGAGGTCGTGCGGCGACGCGCCGATCGCCGCCATCGCGTGCGCGAAGATGCGTGGGTCGGGTTTTTCGACACCGGCATGGGCCGAGTCGACGAGCAGTTCGAAGAACCCCGCAAGGCCGGCGTCGCGCAGCAGGTCGCCAAGACGCCCGTCGGAGTTCGACACGACGATCATCCGGATCGCACGCGCCCGCAGGGCCGACAGCGCCTCCACAACCCCTGGGCCGACCGACTCCCACAACGACCGCCGGCGGTTCTCGTGCCTCACCGCCTCGAGCCCGGCGGCCAGGCGTGGCGCGTCGGCCACGCCGGCCGCCTTCATCAACTCGGCGAAGTACGCCTTGCCGTGTCCCGCGTTGTCGGTCGTCGAGACCTCGCGCGGCTGATCCATCGCGAGCTTCGCGTGCGCGTCGGCCACGGCGAGCGCCTCGGGGCCGATCGCGATGCCGCGCGTGGCGAGTGCCGCGCTCACCCGCGCCCAGTTGGGAAAGACCAGCACGCCTCCGGCGTCGAAGCTGATGACGGGCGCTGTGACCGGCACGGGCGCCTCAGCGACCCACGGGACGCGCTGACGCCACGCGCGACCGCATGCCGATGCTGCCCAGGTCGTACTGATTCGAGTCGACCGTCACGCAGCGCCCCTGAAACCGCGGGCGATCGCACAGTTCCCACGCGCCGCCCAGGATCTGCACGCTCTCGGCACGATTCGAGAACCCGCCGAGAAACGGCGTGTCCTCGTCGAGCGTGACCGACTGGCCGCGGTAGCTCCGCGCATCGAACAGCACGATGCGGCGATGCCCGCCGCCACCCCAGCCGCCCCCGCCGCCGCCCCCCCAGCCACCCCCGCCACCCCCCTGGCTCCAGGGACGCACCGACGAGATGCGGCGGCTCATGCCGAGCCGGGCGAGATCGGGCCATGACGTGTTGACCTGGCGGCACTGGCGGAAGAACGCCTCGTCGCACACCTCCCACACCTCACCCTCGGGCAGGCGCAGGCTCATGGCGGTGTTGTCGAAGCCCACCTGGCGCAGGTTCGACACCGGCCCCTGGAACCACCGCACGTCGCCCGTGAAGTTCCGTCCTGCGTAGAGTGCAAGGCCGCGGGCGCCTCCGCCCCCGCCCCCGCCCCATTCGCCGCCACCACCGCCGCCACCGCCGCGCACGCGGCGCAGCGACGAGATCTGGTCGCCCCACCCACGCGCGCGCAAGTCGTACTCGGTGCCCGAAAACACCTGGCATCGTCCGCGGAAATCGCGGTCTTCACAGACCTCCCACATCTCGCCCGGTGCCACCTCGAGGCTGTTGATGCGGTCGTTCATCCCCGTGTCGTTCAGGTTCCGCACGTCGTCGCGGTAGGTCGCGTTGCGCCCACGGAAGTTGGGCTGTTCGTAGACGGTGATGCCGATGCCGCCCATCTGGCGCTGCTGCGGGGCGGCCGGCACGGCCGAGATCGCGACGAGCAATGCCGTCGCGCAGGCGAGAGGAAGGGCCGAAAGACGCACGTGACCTCCATTCGCCGTGAGGCGCGGGAGCAGACCCTGCGATTCTGGACGACCGCTCGCGCCAGCGTCAACGCCAGCCCGGCGCCAGCGCGCTTGCGTCACCACGCCGGGCCGGCCTTGACCGGCGTGCCAGCGTCGGCGTATCGTCAATCGACGATTGCCGATGGCAAGAAAGACGACCACGCCCTGCTGCCCGCCCGAGTCACCCGCCACGCGCGCGGCCGTCCTGCTCGCCGCCCCGGACGACCCCGTGGCCGACGCGCAGCTCGCCGCCTTTGCCAAGGCCATCGCGCACCCGACACGCGTCCGCATCCTGCGGCTGCTCGCCCACCGCGAGGCCCGCATGTGCAGCCACATCGTCGACGAGTTGCCACTCGCACAGTCCACCGTGTCCGAGCACCTCCGCATCCTCCGCGCCGCCGGCCTCGTGCGGGCCAACGAAAGTGGACCGCGCGTCGGCTACTGCATCGTGCCGGCCGTGCTCACCCAGTTCAAGCACCTGCTCGACGACCTCTGATCCCCCTGAAAGGACCCACCCTCGTGATCTGCCTCGACGTATTCGACCCTCCGATGTGCTGCGAAACCGGTGTCTGCGGCCCCTCGATCGATCCCCTTCTCGCCGCGTTCGCCGCCGACGTCCAGTGGCTCGTCGCGCAGGGCGTCACGGTGACGCGCCACAACCTCGCGCACGACCCCCAGGCCTTCCTCGACCAGCCGGTGGTCAAGGCCATGCTCGAAGACGACGGGGATCGGTGCCTGCCCATCGTATTCGTGGACGGCATCGTCATCGCCAGCGGGGCGTACCCGCGACGCGACGCGCTCGCCGAGCACACCGGGCTCGTCGCCACCGCGTCGCGATCGAAGCCCGTGATCCGGCTGTCGCCTGGCGGAGGCTGCTGCACGCCCAAGTCGGGTTGCTGCTGATGCCGGCGCGGGGCGCCGCGTCGATCGGCCCGGCGACGCGCATCCTGTTCTTCACGGGGAAAGGCGGCGTCGGCAAGACCTCGCTCGCCTGCGCCACCGCGATCGGGCTCGCTGATGGCGGGCGCCGCGTCCTGCTCGTGTCGACCGACCCGGCCTCGAACCTCGACGAGGTGCTCGGCACGGCGCTCGATCGCACGCCGCGCGACGTCGCCGGCGTCGAACGCCTGCACGCGCTGAACATCGATCCCGAGGCGGCCGCGCGCGCCTATCGCGAACGCGTCGTCGGCCCCTACCGCGGCCTCCTGCCCGCCGCTGCGGTCGCCCGGATCGAAGAACAGCTGTCGGGCGCGTGCACGACCGAGATCGCCGCCTTCGACGAGTTCACGCGCCTGCTCGGGTCAGACGACATCGCGCACGCGTACGACCACGTGGTGTTCGACACGGCACCGACCGGGCACACGCTGCGATTGCTCGCGCTGCCGGCGGCGTGGAACACCTTCATCGACACGAACACCACCGGCACGTCGTGCCTCGGCCCCCTCGCGGGACTGCAGGCCCAGCACGTCGTCTATCGCGCGAGCCTGGCCGCGCTCACCGATGCCCACGTGACGACCGTCGTGCTCGTGACGCGTCCCGACGCCTCGGCGGTCGCTGAAGCCGATCGCACGCGCCTCGAACTCGCCGCGCTCGGCATGCGCAACCTGCACCTGGCGATCAACGGCGTCTTCGAGGCCGCAGACGCGGGCGATCCGATCGCGGGCGCGCTCGAGCGCCGTGGGCGGGCCGCGCTCGCGTCGATGCCCGAGGGACTGCGGGCGCTGCCGACGACGCGGGTGCCGCTGCGGCCGTGGGCGCCGCTCGGCATCGCGCGCCTCCGTTCGGTGCTTGGCGATGGCGGGGCCGGGGAATCACTGCCCGTGGCCGCAGGCGATGCCTCGCCGGGATGGCCCACGCTGCACGCGCTCGTCGACGGGCTTGCCGCGCGCGGGCACGGCGTCATCCTCGCCATGGGCAAGGGAGGCGTGGGCAAGACGACCGTTGCGGCCGCGATCGCCGTCGACCTCGCACAGCGCGGGCACAACGTGCACCTCAGCACGACCGATCCGGCCGCGCACCTGGCGGGCACCCTCACCGACGGGCTGCCGGGCATCACGCAGACACGGATCGATCCGGTGGCCGAGACATGCGCCTATGCCGATGAGGTGATGCAGGCGTCGGGGGCATCGCTCGACGAGAAGGGCCGCGCGCTGCTCGAGGAAGACCTGAGATCCCCCTGCACCGAGGAAATCGCCGTGTTTCGCGCGTTCGCGCGCGCCGTCGCCGCGGGCACCAGCGGATTCGTCGTGCTCGACACGGCGCCGACTGGGCACACGCTCCTGCTGCTCGATGCGGCCGAGTCCTATCACCGCGAGGTCGAGCGCACGCAGGGTGACGTTCCCGACGAAGTGCGGTACCTGTTGCCGCGCCTGCGCGACCCCGAGTTCGCGTCGATCGTGCTCGTCACCCTCCCCGAAGCCACGCCCGTGCACGAAGCGGCACAGCTGCAGGATGACCTGCGCCGTGCGGCGATCGAGCCGTTCGCCTGGATCGTCAACCAGAGCTTCGCAGGCGTCGAAACGACGGATCCGGTGCTGCGGGCCCGAGGCCGGCGCGAAGCTCCGTATCTCGACGAAGTGCGCCTCGGGCTCGCGTCACGCATGGCGCGGATTCCCTGGCGCCCCGAGCCCCCCGTGGGCTGGGCGCAACTCGAAGCGCTCGCTCTCGGCCTCCCGGCCGCTGCACCGGCGGGCACCTGACCACTGGCGCCCTTGCGTCAACCGCGCGGCCGCGGCGACGTTGTAAATAGCGGCGCTCTCGCGGAGAATCGGGCGGTCATGCTGGCCTCGGTCTGGCTCGGACGGCATCCCGCGCGCACGCTCGTGCGCGTGGCCGTGCTCATTGTCGGCAGCGCGATCGTCTTCGGCGTCGTCTTGCGCCCGATCCGTGCATCGGGCGTCAGCATGGAGCCCACCTACGCGCCGGGGGCCCTGCTCTTCTGCAACACGCTGGCCTATCGCACGTCGGAACCCGCGCAGGGCGACATCATCGCCATCCGGCTCGCCGGCCCCAACGTCGTGCTCGTGAAGCGCATCGTCGGCCTTCCAGGCGACCATGTGCGGATCGTCAACGGCGTTGTCGAGATCAACGGGATTCCCTTCGACGAGCCCCACGTGACGAAGCGCCTGCCGTGGAACTACGACGAGGTCGCCGTGGGTGGCGACGAGTATTTCGTGATCGGTGACAACCGGAGCATGCGGATGGACCTGCACGATTTCGGGCGTGTGCATCGCGAGCGGATTCTCGGGCGGATCGCGTGGTAGCGCGCCCGCTCGTCACCGTCGCGCTCGTCCTCGCGCTCGCCGCGGGCGGCTGGTTCCTGTACGGCTCGCTGTGGCCCGACGAGCCGGCGCGGGTGCGCGCGGCCGTGCACGCGCTCGCCACGACCGTGACCGACGCCGGCCAGGCCCAACAGGGCGCCGCGCAGTTCGCCGCGCTGGCCGACCTGCGCAACCAGCTGGCAGACGACGTGACCGTCGAGGCGGCACAGCGGGCGTTGCTCGTCGAGGGCCGCGACCAGGTGCTGGCGCTCGCGGCGCGTTTCGCGAGTGCGCCCACGCGCCCGGCGCTCTCGTTCGTCGACGTCACGGTGAGCCTCGGCGCCGACGGGGCGACGGCGGCCGTCAGCGCCACGGCTGAGTTCTCTGAGACGACTGCGGAAGGCCAGCAGGCGTTTGACGCGCAGCAGGTCGAGCTGGTGTGGGTCAAGCCGGGCGGGACGTGGGTGCTGCGCTCGGCCCGGACCATCAACGTTCTGCGGTGATTCGCGTCTACCCGGCGTCACCGAATTTCACTCCTGCCAACGTCAGGCGGGAGTAGTATTGGCTTGGCCGCCAGCCACTGCCCGGGGAGTCATATCGATGGGGAACGTCGTTCGCCTCATGCCATACCTCGCGGGCCCGCTGCTCATCGCGGGCATGCTCACCGCGAGTCCCTGCCGGGCCCAGGGGCAGGCGTCCCAGGTCTCAGCAGAGACGCAACCCAGTGACATGCCCGCGCGGCGGTCGTCGAACCCGGGCTTCATGCTCGGCGCGCCGCATGGCTTCGTCGGGTTCCGCGGCAACTGGATGTTTGCCAGCGCCGGCAGCGACCTCTACGACTTCGTCACCAGGCAGCTGACGCTCGAACGCGGCGACTTCAACACGCAGATGGTGAGTCCCGAGATCGGCTTCTCGTTCGGGCAGCGCGTCGATGTCGTCTTTGCGTTCGACTACAACAACTCGAAGACGCCGTCGGAGTATCGCGACTACGTCGACAACAAGTTGCTGCCCATCGAGCAGCAGACGACCCTCCGGACGTCGAACCTGACGGCGAGCGTCAAGTACTCGTTGCTGCCGAAGGGCCGGCGCCTGAGCCGCTTCGCGTGGGTGCCCTCGA
>JAEUQQ010000501.1 GCA_016789685.1 Acidobacteriota bacterium
CGCCGACACGGCGGGGCACGTGCTGTACCGGTGGAACGCCATGCTGCCGAGGCGTGCCGACGAGACGGCCGACTACTCGCTCGACGTCGACGCGTCGGATCCGCGACGCCTGTGGACGGGCCTGCACCGCGCGGCCGATCTGCCCCGGTTGCTCGATCCCCGCGGCGGCTATACCCAGAACGCCAACAACGCCCCCTGGTGGACCTCGCTGCGCGATCGGCTCGACCCTGGCCGCTACCCCGCGCACATCGAACGCGACCCGCCGTCGCTCAGGGCGCAGGGCATTCTGCGGCAGCTCGAGACCCACGCCCGGTGGTCGCCCGCCGACATGATCGCCGCGAAGTACGACACCCGCGTCGTGCTGGCCGAGCGCGTGCTCCCCGACCTGCTCGCCGAGGCCGAACGGCATGCCGGTGCGCAGACCCCGGGGCCGCTCCGCACGGCGATCGACACCCTGGCCGCGTGGGATCGCCGCGTCGAGGCGGGCAGCCGCGGCGCCGTCCTCTTCCAGCGGTTCTGGGAACGCCACCGTGCCCGACGCGAACAGCCGTTTGCGCACCCGTGGACCGACGCCGCCCCGATCGACACCCCGCGCGGGCTGGCAGATCCCGCCGCCGCGCTCGCCGACCTCGCCGCGGCAGCGGCGGACGTCGCCGCCGAGCACGGCGACGTGGGCGTCCCATGGGGCACGGTGCATCGCTTCCGCGTTGGCGCAATCGACCTGCCGGCCGATGGCGCGCCGGGCACGCCGTTTGGCCTGTATCGCGTGGTGGGATTCGACCGACGGCCCGACGGCACGCGCATCGCGGGCCACGACGGCGGCGCCGGCGACCTCGGCCGGTCACCGATGGCAGGCACGGGCGACGCGTGGGTCATGCTCGTCCAGTTGTCACGTCCCATCAAGGCGTGGTCGGTCGTGGCGTATGGCCAGTCGAGCGACCTCGCGTCGCCGCACAGCGCCGACCAGATCCGGGCGTTTGCCGCGCACACGTTGCAGCCGGTGTGGTTCAGCGCCGCGGAGGTCGCCGCCAACACCGAACGGACGTACCGCCCGCGCGTGCCACCTCGACCGTAAATGCACCGCCCTGGCGCACATTCATGCCAGCGCAGAGGTCGCCGATTGCACTTCTGTAGGCGCGGCACCACCCCTCATCCACGGGGGGCAACGGACCGCTCGCATTCGGCCGTGCAGCGCAGGTCGCGCTCGTCCCCAACGGTCAACATGCTCCGGATCACTTCGACATCCCACAGGGGGAGTCATGATGAGCACGTGGACGGTTGGGAAGAAACTCTATAGCGGCTTCGGCGCCCTCGCGGCGCTCCTCATCATCCTTGGTGGGTCGGCCATCTGGATCCTCGGCAGCCAGAACGACCAGTTCGACAACGCCGCGAACGGTACCGCGCGCAAGCTCGACCTGGCGTTGGAGATGCGCGGCCACGCCATCGACGCGCGCGGCATCCTCCGGCGAATCCAGCTCTCGGGCTACACCCGCGAGCGCAAGACGTTCGAAGAGGCCCAGAAGGAAGCCAACACCATGCTCGCCGAGCTCGGAAAGCTCACCGACGAGCTGTCGGGTATGCTCAAGACCGAGGAGGGCAAGAAGGCCGTCGCCGAGGCTGTGGCCACCGCGAAGGCGTGGGGACAGGCCAAGGACCAGGTCGTCGCGATGATCGACGCGGGCCAACCCGAGGAGGCGCGAGCCTACGCCACCGCCAACGCCAACCCGCTCGTGGCCAAGTACCTCGAGCAGTGCGACTTCGTCGTCAAGCAGCAGCGCGACATGCTCGACGCCGACGTGGCAACGGCTGATTCGGCGTACGCCACGGCGTGGTGGATCGTCGTGTCGATCCTGCTGCTCGCCTCGGGCATCTCGGCCGCGGTGATCCTGTCGGTGCGGAGCGTGAGCAACAGCCTCCGGCAGACGGCGACGGAACTCCGCCAGACGTCGGAACAGGTCGTCTCGGCCTCGACGCAGGTCTCGACCGCCGCCCAGTCGCTCTCGCAGGGCGCGACCGAGCAGGCCGCCTCGCTCGAGGAGTCGTCGGCCTCGATGGAGGAGATGGGCTCGATGACGGCGCAGAACGCCCAGAACGCGGGCGAAGCCGCCAACCTGATGCAGGAAGTCGACCGCCAGGTGACCGCCTCGAACCGCATGCTCGGCGAGATGGTCACGTCGATGAAAGACATCCAGGAGTCCTCGTCCAAGGTCTCGAAGATCATCAAGACCATCGACGAGATCGCGTTCCAGACCAACATCCTCGCCCTCAACGCGGCGGTCGAAGCGGCGCGTGCGGGTGAAGCGGGCATGGGCTTCGCGGTCGTCGCCGACGAGGTGCGCAGCCTCGCGCAGCGCGCCGCCCAGGCCGCCCGCGACACGGCCAGCCTGATCGAGGAGTCGTCGCACAGCGCCGAACAGGGCAGCACCAAGGTGCAGCAGGTCGCCGAGTCGATCGCCCAGTTCACCGAGTCGGTCGTCAAGGTCAAGGCGATTGCCGACGGCGTGTCGGCCGCCAGCCAGCAGCAGGCCCAGGGCATCAAGCAGGTCAGCACCGCCATCCAGCAGATGGAGAAGGTGACGCAGACCACCGCCGCCACCGCCGAGGAGAGCGCCGCGGCCAGCGAGGAACTCAACGCGCAGGCCGAGATGGCGATGCACCTGGTCGAAGGCCTCGAAGCCCTCGTCGGGCGCGCCGACGGTGCGGCCCGCTCGTCGAGCCGCCCGAAGGCCCAGGCCGCGCACCGGGCGCCCAACGTCGTCAAGCTCCAGACGTCGAGCGCTCCGTCGAAGGGCAAGGGCAAGTCGGCCGAAGAGGCCATCCCCTTCGGCGACAGCACCGGCACGTTCGGATCGTTCTAGTTCGTCACACGCCACCGAGGGGAGCGTGCATGGGCCCGGCACCGCGCCAACGCGCGATGCCGGGCTCGTGCCGCGTACGAGCGCGGCACGCGGCAGGCAGCCGCTCGCCCGACAGGCCGTGCGCCGACGCCGCCAGACCTGCCGACGCGACGCTAGCCGGGGCGCGTCAGGTCGTAGGGATCGCCGATGAAGCTGGCGTCCTGCTCGGGCCGCAGGATCAGCTGCGTGAACATGAACCGCAGGGTCAGTCGGTTCTGGTGCTGCGCGAACCGCAGTTCCTGCCCGTGCTTCACGTGCCAGTCGTAGAGGTCATAGAAGACCCCCACGCCAATCTCGCAGTAGTCGGGGAACTTGAAGTTCGCGCGCACGTACTGCGCGAACTGCTCGCGGATGCGCGCGACCGTGCCGAACGCGAGCGAGTTCTGCGTGACCGCCGCATCGAGCACCCGCCCCACCGACTGCAACCGCGAGTCGATCAGACCGAGCGCCCGCACCATGTCGGCATCGCTCGCCGACTGCGCCGCTTCGGCCGCCGTGGCCAGCGGTGACGCGAGCGCCGCCGTCGAAAGGGCGCCGATCGCGCCGCTGGTGACGACTTCACGACGAGTGACCATGTGCGACCTCCTGCCTGCACCTGTGTGCCTGCTGCTCCCCAGCGTACTCGACCGGGCCGCACAGAGGCCAACCCCGATCCGCACGCACCTGCACGGCATCGCCGCTCACCTTGACACGGCCCTCGGGCGGACCAACACTGGAAGCCGGGTCTGCGCCGGCACACGCAGCGGAGGGCATCGTCGTGGCGACCACACCGGACACCGCTCCAGGCACGCCGCACATCGATCTCGACGAAGTCGCAAGCATCGTCGCCGCCATCGAGCACGACCTGGCCGGCATCAAGGCCGGCGAGGGTAGCCTCGACGCGCTGCGCGCCGAGGTGCGAGCACTCGGATCGCTGCTCGAGGCGTCGGCGGGCCAGCAGGCCATGGGGCACGGCCTGCACCGCGTCCATCGGCTCCTCGACGGGATCGCCGAGGTCGCGGTCGAAGACGGGTTCAAGGCCGCCGACTATCTCGCACGTCTCGGCAAGATGCTGGCCCTGTAGCGCGCGTGCAGGCCGGCGCGCCGGCGCGAGGGGTGACCGCGACGGCAGGACCCATTGCCGACGTCGCGCTGCCGCACGTATGCTCGTGGCATGTCATTCGAGCCCTCGCCGACGGCGGCGTTCCCGCTGCCCCTGTCGGAGTACCCCGCTGCAGCCGCGCGCCTCGTCGATACACTGGCCGAGCGCGTCGCGATCGAGCCGTTCAACGCCATCGCCACGGGCATCTTCGTGCTCGCGATCGTGCATACCTTCGCGGCAGCACGGTTCGCCCGCCTGGCGCACCACATCCAGCACGCCGCCGACGAGCACGCCGACCGCGAACGGCGGCCGAGGCAGCCGAGCGTGCGCGCCGAACTCCTCCACTTCGTCGGCGAGGTCGAGGTCGTGTTCGGCCTGTGGGCCGTCGTGCTGCTGGTGGCGCTCACCTGGGCGAAGGGCTGGGCGGCTGCCAAGCACTACTTCAACGACACGGTCATCTACACCGAGCCGCTGTTCGTGATCGTGATCATGGCGCTCGCCTCGACGCGGCCGGTGGTCGGCTTCGCGGAATCCGCGCTGCGCCGTGTCGCCAGCCTCGGCGGCGGTACGCCAGCGGCGTGGTGGTTCACCATCCTGACCGTGGGCCCGGTGCTCGGGTCGTTCATCACCGAGCCGGCCGCCATGACCATCTGCGCGCTGCTGCTGGCGCGGCAGTTCTTCGATCTCGAGCCGAGCCCCACGCTGAAGTACGCCACGCTCGGCCTGCTGTTCGTGAACGTCTCGATCGGCGGAACGCTGACCCACTTCGCGGCGCCGCCGGTGCTCATGGTCGCGCGCGTCTGGGAATGGGACACCGCGTACATGATGGCGAACATGGGGTGGCACGCGGCGCTGGCCGTCGTGGCCTCGGCCGTGTGCTACTTCGTGATCTTCCGCCGCGAACTCGTGGGCCTGGGACAGCGCGCCGCCGCGCCCGACGTGGACGTGCCCGAAGAGGCGACGACCGGCGGTGCCGGCATCGCGTTGCCGCCGGTGCCGGGCTGGTTGACGGCCGCGCACCTCATGTTCATGGCGTGGACGGTGATCACGTCGCACTACCCCGCCCTGTTCCTCGGCGGGTTCCTGTTCTTCCTGGGCTTTGCCAAGGCGACCGCTGCCTACCAGAGCCGCATCGAGCTCAAGACGCCGCTGCTTGTCGGCTTCTTCCTCGCGGGCCTCGTGATCCACGGCGGCCTGCAAGGCTGGTGGATCGCCCCGGTGCTGTCGGGCCTGTCAGAGGTGCCGTTGTTCACGACCGCGATGGTCCTCACGGCGTTCAACGACAACGCGCTCATCACGTACCTGGCGACGCTGGTGCCCGACCTGACCGAGTCGCTGAAGCTCGCCGTCGTCGGCGGGGCCGTCGTCGGCGGGGGCCTGACGGTGATTGCCAATGCCCCGAACCCCGCTGGCCAGGCCCTGCTGTCGAGATTCTTCGGTGGCGCCATCGAACCGCTGCGCCTGCTGCTCGGCGCCCTGGTTCCCACGCTGATCGCGGCGCTGGCGTTCAAGCTGCTCTGACGCCGCGGCCGGTCGCCGTCTCGCCACGAGGCGACGCAGCCACAGGCTGCGTCCGCCTCGCGACGACACCATCAGCGGAACCAGTTGACGTCCATCGTCACACCCACCTGGAAGGTGCGCGGCGCCAGCCAGATCTGGAAGTCGCCGGCGACCTCGGTGCCGTCGGCGCGGCGCAGGAAGATGTCGCCCTTGTCGAAGATGTTGTCGGCCTGCACGTAGAGGTTGAACGCGTGCCCCTGGCGCGTCTTGAACTGCTTCGACACCTGCGCGTAGAACACCTCGTATCCCGGCCGGAACGAGCCGTCGGTCGATGAGGGCGGCACGTCGCCGAGCAACTGCCCGCGCACGTTCGCGCGCAGGCCGAGCTTCGGCGAAGTCCACAGCAGCTTCAGGGCGGCGCTGTGGTTCTCGTAGCCGCCGATCTCGACACCCGCGCTGTCTTCGCGCCTGTTGTACGAGTACGAGACGCTGGGCGTGAACCCGCCCGGCAGCGACACCGAGGCCGACACGTTGGCGCCGCGCGAGGTGTACTCGCGCAGGTTGCCGTAGGTGAACGGCAGGGCCCGCAGGTCGAACACGATGCCGTCGTGGACTTCGGCCCGATACGCGTCGGCCGCGAACTGCACGCGCGAACTCGAGTACGTGTAGCCGCCGCTGAGCGTGTCAGACGACTCGGGCGTCAGCGCGGGATTGCCCACGAACGACGGCGGCGTGAGCAGGTACAGCTCGTTGAAGTACGGCGGGCGGAACCCGTGCCCGAAGCTGGCACGCAACCGGTGCCGCTGGCCGAGCGCCAGCACCGCGTTGGCCTTCGGGCTCCACTGGCTGCCGAAGTCGCTGTAGTCGTCGTAGCGCGCGCCGAACGACAGGCGCAGGGCGTTGGTCACCGACACTTCCTGCTGGAACCAGCCGACGTTGACGTCACGCTCCGGATCGGTGACCGACAGCGTGGCACGACGCAGCTTTTCGTCGCGCCGCTCGACGCCCACCTGCAGCGGGTGCAGGCGGCCGAACGCCGACCAGTCGTGGCGGGCCGACACCTTTAGCTCGCGGTTCCACTCGCGCCACGGGGCCTGCGGCACGACACGCCCGCCGACGACGAAGATGCGCGTTTCGTCACGGATGTACTTGCCGTAGGTATACGACCCCGTGAGGAATGTCGAGGGCGAGACCTGGACGTCGACCTGCGGCGACACCGACTGCCGCGTCTGTGTGCGCTGCGAATCGTAGACGGTCGACGCCAGCTGCGTCGCGCCCGAGAAGAAGTACTTCTCGATCTCGCGCGTCGAGCGATCGGCGAACACCCGCGCGACCACCCGCTGGCCAAGCCGCACGTCGGCGTTCATGTCGGCGTTCCACCAGGTGCTCTCGGGCTGCCCGATCGTCTGCGGGTTCGACTCGCTCAGGTCGAAGCCGTCGTACTGCCGGTAGCCGCCGCTGCCGCTCACGCCGCCGCGCGAGCCGCGCCAGCCGAGGTTGCCCGACCCGCGCAGATCGCCATACGAGCCGCCGCTGAGGGTCGTCGAGGCATAGACACCCGGCACCGTCGACCGGCGCGTGATGAAGTTGATCACGCCGCCGAGGGCGTCTGACCCGTAGAGCGCGGAGCTGGCCCCCTTGACGACCTCGATGCGGTCGACACCCGACAGCGTCAGGTCTTCGAGGTTCAGGCTGCCGTTCGCATCCTTGCCGAGGTAGCGGCGGCCGTCGATCAGGACGAGCACGCCGCTGTTGGGAATGCCGTTGATCGACACGTGGCCCTGCCCGCCGCCCGCCTGCACCTGGACGCCAGCGCCCGACTGCTCGACGAGCAGGTCCTTGGCGGTGCGGGCGCCGGTATCGGCAATCTGGCCGCGATCGATCAGGACGGTCGGTTCGGCGACATCCTGCAGCAGCTGCTCGCGCCGGCTGGCCGTCGAGACCGTGACTTCAGACGAGAACTGGACGAGCGTCATGGCGAGTTCAAGCGTGTCGTCGCCGCCATCGCGCACGGCCACGCCTCGCCGCTCGGTGTCGGCAAATCCAGGGAACTCGGCCTTGATGTCGTAGGCGCCTGCGGCCAGCGACGCGAACACGGCACGCCCCTCGCCGTCGGTCACCACGCGCACGCCCTCGTCGCTGCCAGCCACCCGCGCCGACACGGTGGCGCCAGGGACGACACCCGATGTGTCGACGACGGTGACCGTCAGGCGGCCAGCCGCGGCCGGGGCCTGTGCCTGCGCTGGAACGATCGACAGGCACACGACAGACGCGGCGGCCACGGTCAGCCGCGCGATGAATGACAGGTTTCGAACAACGCCGGCCGCAATGCCGACACAAGTAGCCACGTGAGAATCGTTGTGCATCATGGGTGCTATCGAGTATCGAAGGGAATCCGCAGGGGTTCAAGCCATTTTCGCGCACCTGCCCGCGACTTGCGGGCACCAGGGCGCGACCGGCCCCACCGAATTGCGACATACCGGCGCTGCCCGCCGACGCCACGACAGCCCCGCAGAGGGGCCGCGGCGGGGGCGGCCTACCAGCCGACGGCGCGGAAGTACAACACGTAGAATACGGTCCAGGTGGCGAGCAGCACCACCCGCTCGACCGACGCCCGCCGCCGGGTCCAGGGCGCGATGAGCCGCGCCAGCGCGGCCGCGGCCAGAATCGACAGCACGAAGCGCACGAGGCGCGCGGGCACCGAGATCGCCACGAATCCGGCCAGTCCGCCGCGCAGGGCGCCCCACTCGCTCGCATAGATCTTGTACGGCCGTCCCTGCGCGGGGCCGACCAGCACCGCCACGAGTCCCCGGTCGGCGACCTGCGTGCGCACCGCCTCGACCATACGGGGAGAAATTCCCGGCACGCGGACGACAACGGCACGGGCGACGTCGGGCGCCCGCGCGGCCGCCGCGTACATGACGCACCCGCCCGCCAGCGCTCCGGTCAGCGTCCAGGCGCAGGCGCGCATCCCTGCGCGCAGCGACCGCGCCGATACGAGCGTCAGCCACACGTCGGGCACGATGAAGAAGATCGTCGCTTCGGCAAACCCCCAGGCCGCCGCTATCACGGCGGCGGCGGTCAGCCTACGACCGTCGTCGTCGGCACCGGCGCCGGCGTCACGTCGCATCGCCTGTCCCCGGCTCCGGTGCCGGCGCGGGCGCGCCGGCGTGCCGCACGGCGTGCTCAATCTGCCGCATCACCTCGTCACGCGTTCCCGTGGGCGAGATCGGCGCGCCAATGCGGATCTCGCACACGAACGGCACAGGCAGGAACTCGCCCTTCGGCAGGCTCCGGCCCATGTTGACCAGCAGGGCGGGGACGATGGGCAGGCCCGGCATCGCCTCGAGCAGGTGGGCGACGCCCGGCTTGAACGGCCCCATCACGCCATCGAGGTGACGCGTGCCCTCGGGGAAGAGAATCAGCGCGTCGCCCGCGCGGAGCGCGTCGAGCATCGCGTCGATGGGATTGACGGTGCGCTGCGCCTTGAGCCGGGCGATCGGCAGGATGTTGAAGAACGTGCGCGAAAACCACGACATCAGCGGCGTACGCTCGAAGTAGTCGGCGGCTGCGACCGGGCGGACGCGCCACAACTGCGACAGCGGGAAGAGCGACAGGAGCGACAGCGTGTCGAGATGGCTCGAGTGATTCGCGACGATGACGAAGCGACCGCCCACGCCGAGGTGCTCGCGCCCGCGCACGCGCAGTCCGATGAACAGCGCCATGAAGGGCGCCACCACCACGGCGAAGAACAGGGCCTGCAGCAGGTGCCTGGCGCGCATCACAGGTAGGTGTAGCGGACGTAGTGGAAGAACAGCGGCGCCGCGTAGCAGAGCGAGTCGATCCGGTCGAGCACCCCGCCGTGCCCGGGGATCACGCTGCCGAAGTCCTTCACGCCGAGGTCACGCTTCACCGCGCTCATCACGGCGCCGCCGAAGAAGCCCGCCACGCAGACGAGCAGCGCCACCGCGAGGCACTCGGCCAGCGAGAAGGGCGTCAGGAACCGCAGCGCGAGGCTCACACCGCAGGCAGAGGCGATCCCGCCCACGAACCCTTCCCATGTCTTGTTCGGGCTCACGGTCGGGATGATCTTGTGACGCCCGAGCAGCTTGCCCCACACGTACTGGAACACGTCGCTCAGCTCGACGACGCAGACGAGGAACAGCAGGAGCGTGCGCCCGCTGACGCCGGCACGTTCAAACGGCAACTGCGTCAGGAAGGCGAGGTGGCTGACGCCGAAGACGAACGCCATCGCGCCCCACTGGATGCGTGACATCGAGGCCACGAATCCCTGCGTCTGCCCCGCCAGCACGAGCCGGGCCGGCAGGGCGAGAAAGACGTAGACCGGGATGAAGATCGCGAACATGCCGTACCACTGCGCGTAGACCCAGGCGTACTGCACCGGGATGGCGAGGAACGTCCAGACCAGCGCGCCGTGGTCGGCACGGCGGGTGTCGAGCAGCGTGACGTACTCTTTCATGGCCCAGAAACTGAGCAGCGCGATCAGCACGGTGGCGCCGACGTACGACACGCCCACGGCGACGAAGAACAGCGCG